>JAFMDF010000348.1 GCA_017857395.1 Bacteroidota bacterium
TATTTGATACTGAATTTACTATGATTTTTCGAGGTATAATCCATTAAAATATTGTAATTTAGAGGAGTGGAAATAATCAAGACATACAAGTACAAATTACGGTTAACTAATGTTCAAAGGCAGTCTTTTGAGCAATGGTTAGGTTCGTGTAGGTACTTGTATAATATTGGTTTGCATCAAAGAATACTAATTTACAAAGAAGTTGGAAAAAGTATCGGTTATCACCAGCAGGCAAAAGAATTGGTGCAATGCAAAAAGGAAGAAGAATTAAGTTGGTTAAAGCAAGTACCGAGTCAAACATTGCAAGGAGCATTAGAGCAACTAGACAGAAGTTACCAAAACTTTTTCAATGGATTAAAGTCTGGCAGGACAGTAGGTTTTCCGAAATTCGCAGCAAAGCACGGATTCAATTCCTTTGTAATAAAGTCGGTTAAAAAAGATACTTACAATAGAATACTTATTCCCAAGCTGGGAAGTATAAAATATTATAATTCACGAGAATTAAAGGGCAACTTAAAACGAGCAACAATCATTAAGGAATCGGATGGATGGTATGTATCTATTGTTTCCGAGGTTAAACATATTTCTACACCTGCTATCGAAAGCCAAGAAGTAGGATTAGATTTTGGAGTTGCTAGGTTTTACACCTTGTCAAATGGGGATTGGGTTGAAAACCCAAGGTTCTTCCAAAAATATAAGGAACAGAAAACGGAGCTACAACAATCATTAGCAAAAAAGAAAAAGGGAAGTCATAACTGGTTGAATGTAAAACGGCAATTAAATAGGCTTGAAAGCAAAATAGCAAGATCAAGAAAAGATTGGCAGCATAAGCTTTCAACTAATTTGGTCAAGCAATACAACGGCATATTTATTGAGAAATTGAAAATCAAGAATATGACCAAACAAGCAAAACCGAAGTTAGCGGAAGATGGTAAAACCTATCTTCCAAACAACGGCGCTGCTAAGTCTGGTTTAAATCGTTCTATACTAGACCTTGCCCCATTTCAATTTGCAGGAATGATTGAATATAAATGTATTTGGGAAGAAAGATTGTTTGCTGCTGTGAATCCAGCCAATACTTCTCGTGAATGTTCCCAATGCGGTCACACTTGCAAAGAAAATAGGAAAACACAATCAGCGTTTGAATGTGTTGCTTGTGGTTTTAAATGTAATGCAGATGAAAACGCAGGTAAAAATATAAAAGGTCGAGGTTACACGTCCTTGCAATCGTCACAAGGTCTAAGCCTTGCAGCGTGAGCTAGAATCCCCTATGGTCTTTAGCCTAGGGGAGTTTCAACAAAAGGTAGGATTTAAGTTTGCAGGAAACTTTCAGGATAAGGAAGGGCAAAGGATTAATGATATGATAATGAATATTATATTGGAATTGTTCGCTTAGCTTGATACTGCAAAATGTAAATACTGCATAACGGTTTGCAGTTGTATTGAAGTAGTAGTTATAGAATACCTCATTTTTCGTTTAGTTATCCCTTTAATGAAAGGAGGTATTGGTTGCATCATTTAATTCAGAAGCCAATTGCATTCAAGTGACTGAAAGGTTGGTATCTAGAAATTAGTGGAATGAAAGAACCTGTAAAATAAGTAGAGTAGTGTTTGCTTATAAATAATCATACTGCATAACGGTTTGCAGTTTTGCAGTATAGCTGTGAGTAGAAACGCTGCAAAGCCTAGTCTTTCCTTATTTTTTTAGCTGATACGGATAAAGTACTTCGGGATAGTTGTCCTTTCTTTTGAATGTATTTTTTATGAGGGATGTGTCGAATAGGCTACATACGGATTAGACTTAACAACAAAATACCTAACTGTTTTGCAGTTGCAGTTTATTTCGATAGTATATTCAGATGTTAGTCCCCTTAAATCTGATTTAAACTTCGGAATGCACATTTCGAGTACTCAATTTTATTGACCTCATTAGTAACTATAATTTTGGGGGTAGGTTATTTGCCTGAATTGCTCGTTTAAAATTTTTCTGGATAGCAAAAAATGGAATTTCCAAGCCCATCTAAAATATTTTTTATGGAAAAATTAACTGCAAAATGTAAGTACTGCATAACGGTTTGCAGTTTTGCAGTATTTTAATTTATAGTTAATTCCATTTTTTTGTAAAATTCATAGAACCTTCCACAATTTTCCAGATTACTTTAGCTAATTTTTGGAATAAGTTTTTTTGTAAAAAATTAAGTACTCTCCAGCTCATCAAATTCTCAAAATGGATAATAAATTGACAACTATTTTTTTGACCAAAAAATTGAGAACCCCAATAAAATGGTAGTTTCTAATTTTGCTACTTTTTTTACAAGAAGAAATAAAAAGAACTGATGCCATTTTAAGCCAAAATAAGCTACTATAAATCTCGATTGTGCTACAAGTTGGGTAGTTAAGCGTCTGATGAAAAAAGTCTCGTTAAATCGAATTTATGAGGCTTGGAGAGAAACAGAATGGGCGTTGAACAAAAAAATGGAAGATTAGATTTTGAAAATGGAGCATAACTCCGAGTTGGGAAAATGTAGGATTAAGACAGAATGAATCTTTTTCTTCAAAATCGATTTAAAATGCAGTTTTTACATTTTGCAGTATTTAAGGTTTTAAGGTTTAACGTAAAAACATTTTGCATTAATTACATTTTGCCGTAAAAATGTTTTGCAGTTTTATAATTTATTACTATTTTGCGGCTGATTTTATACAATCAGTCATCAACTTTTTTTAATAATTAGCAGAATACTATGATTATTTCCGTAACAAGTTTAAAGGGTGGAGTAGGGAAGTCCACAATTGCCCAAAATATAGCTGTATGTTTGGCACATATGGGGTATAAGGTTTGTATTGTCGATGCAGATACCAACCAGAGTTCTTTGCGTTGGTCAACTTTCAGAGACGAAGATTTGCCAGGAGTGGCTGTTTTTGGTATTCCTGATGGTAAGATGCTTTCCAGTAATGTCAAGCATTTGAATGATGATTATGAAATTGTTGTCATTGATGGTACTCCTTCTTTATCTAAGGTGACAAGTAAAATATTATTACTTGGTGACCTTATCATTGTTCCTATCCTTCCAAGTGGGCTGGATATATGGGCAACAGAACAATTCATTGAAAGATATGAAGATGCCAAAGACCAAAAGGAAAGAGATATTCCTGCTTATTTTATCTTAAACCAGTATAGCGGTAGCATTAACCTTAATAAGGAAGTAAAAGAGGTTTTGGCAGACTTAGATATAAAGACCTTAAAACATTCCTTAAAAAGCCGTGTGGCTTATAAACAAGCTGTTATTGAAGGTTTGGGGGTTTATGAATATAAAGACAATAAAGCTAAAGACGAAATTATCCAAGTAACTAATGAGATTAAGGATCTGATTACCAATTTATAAATTTACTAATTTAATTAAATCTAAGGACTATGGCTAAAGGAAAAACGAGTTTGAGGGACACCATGAAATTAACAAAGAAAGTTCCGATTAGAAAAACAGAAATAACAGAAACAGATATTGAGGCAACAGAGAAACGAGTAAGCAAAATTCATAGTGCCCAAGGTAAGGTGAAGCGAGTAACCATTGATATTCCGCTAGAATTACATGCAGCAATTAAAATAAAAACATATAGAGCAGGGATTACGCTGAAGAGCTATATGCTGGGTTTAGCTAGAACAGATTTAGATATGGAAGAATAACTGTGCTCTATTTAATACATTTTGCAGCAATTACATTTTGCAGTTTTGCAGTACGTGTTATTTAATATTGCTTTGGTTAATTAAAACGCTAGAAGTATTATATTAAAAATTTGTAGGACAAAGTGAGATTATTAGGTTCAAGGTGAATAGCGTGTGTAATAATTCTCGGTATGAAAATAGCAACTAATTTTTGAATGGGGTAAAGCGCTGGGGAATTTTTTGCATTGAAATCATTTTACAAGGACTGCGTTATTCTTTATTTTTTCACTTTGCAAAAAGTGCGGAATTAAGGCGCTTATTTGTAATAGAATTTTATTTTGCTCAAGTGAAATTTTTTAATTAAGAAAATTATATCTGAGTAATTAGTATCCTACTACTTAAAGTAACAGTTTACAAGTATTAATATTGGGAAGTTTATTAAAATAAAAAATCAACAATATCCATCTGCTATGTTGTTGTATATTTAATCTTTCTTTTCTTTTTAAGATTAGACCCTCTATAACCTATTGATTAGTAGTTAATTACGCCCTAAAAGGTAGCAAAAATGGGAGGAAAGGTAGCGGTTTTGGGAGAAAGTATAGCAAAAATGGGTCTTACTGTAGCAAAAATGGGAGGAAAGGTAGCGGTTTTGGGAGAAGTCTCCATAAACTACTTATTTTTGTCCCATTTTTGCTACCTTTATACTAAAACCCTGTATTTTTAGCCAAATAAACTACTATTTTCCCCATTTTTGCTACCTTTAAAATAGTAAAAATAGAATATGTCCCATTTTTGTTACCTTATATAAACATACTTATGGCACGAAAAAAGAAAATTACAAACAAGAGAGGAGATGCTATTAAGCTAGTGGTTAAGTCTAATGAACTCGTAGAGGCAAAATATATGTTTGATGTTTGGGAGGAACGTTTCTTTCGTTCTCTTGTAACAATGATTAGCAAAACAGATGAAGATGACAAAGTCTATCGAGTGTGGTTTAAAGATATTCGGAAGAATTTTCGTTTAAAATCTAATCAATCTTATGACCTCCTAAGAAAAGCGGCCAAAAGTTTGAATAGAAAACCTGTTTACATTGGTTGGACAAAGGACGAATTTCGTAGAGGTAGAGAATACAATCTATTTGAATTTGTAGATTATTTAGAAGAAGGGCAAAGTGGAAAGGGAATAGAAAAGCAGGAATATGTAGATGTTAAGATTCATCAGCAGATGTTACCTTTCTTATTATATGTCAAAAAGAACTTTGACCCTAATGAAACTCGATACACCTCTTATGACCTGAGAAATATTGAAAAACTTAAACCTTATTCCATGAGGTTTTATGAGTTATTCAAGCAAGAAGAATATAAAGGGTGGCGAACTATTCGTATTGATATATTGAAGGATATGTTTTTGATTACAGACGAATATCCAAAATTTGCAACCTTATACCAACGAGTTATTCTTGCATCTGTTAAAGCCATTAATAAATATACTGACCTAACTATTCCAATTGAAGAAATTGAAAAGATAAAGGAAGGTAGAAGAGTCGTCGCTTTAAAATTCCCAATTAGGACTAAAAGTAAAAGAGAGGTTGCTGTTATAAGAGGAGAACCCATTCAAGGATCATTATTTCAAGGATTATCCGATGTCGAAATAATTGAATCTGAAGAAATAGAGGAAACTGAAGCGGATAAATTATTTAATCAATTTGAGGAGGCAGTTACCTCTTTTGGCGTGACACCTTCTGTATTTCTAAGGATGCTCAATTCAAGAAAGTATAACAAAGAAGATGTGGAACAGGCGATTAGAGTAACCAAAAGAGCAAAATTTAATCAAGTCATCACAAAAAGCGTCTCTGGCTTTTTTATTAATGCTTTAAAAAATAAATATACCGATGAAAAGGAGGAACTAGAGAAAAAGAAACAATTAAAAGAGGAAAAAATTGCTAAAAAGAATATTTTAAAAACTGAGCTGGAAAATCTTAAAGACGAATTTGCAGCTAAAGTGAATGAGCGCATAAAACAAATTACGGCAACTGATGAAGAAGTGACTAATCGTGCAATTCTTGCGATTAAGCAGGATATACTGCAAGCTACTATTATCCGAATGAAAGAAAAGGATTTAGATAGATCTCTTGAAGTAGAAGATTTTAGGCAAGATAAGCAGCTTAGAACTTTAGTGATTAATAATATTGTAAAATTAGAAGCCGCACAATTCAAAGATATATTAGAGCATTACCAGGTGGAAATAGAAAACTTAGAAGCAGCTATAACTGCCCTTAAATAAGCAGAATTTTTAGAAACTAAAATTTATAACTATGGAGATAATGAATTTTCAGAATCGGGATATTCGTACTATTGAATCTGGTGGAGAAACTTGGTATTCCGTTGTAGATATTATAACTATTTTAAGTAATGCTAGTTCGCCACGAAAGTATTGGTCGGATTTAAAAAACAAATTAACACGAGAAGGAAGTGAAGTGTCCGAGAATATCGGACACTTCAAATTAGAAGCTTCTGATGGGAAACTGCGTCTTACGGATTGTCTTAATCGAGCGGGAGTACTCCGACTCATTCAATCTATTCCTTCTCCTAATGCAGAACCCTTTAAAATGTGGTTGGCTAATGCTGGAGAGCAAAACATACAAGAAGTAGAAAATCCAGAACTGTTAATTGATAAATTCTACGACCATTATCGAGGTAAAGGAATGTCAGATGATTGGATTTCTACAAGAATGAGAAGTGTAGAAGCTAGAAAAGACCTCACGGAAAGATGGCAAGTGGCTGGAATTACCTCTAGTCGTGATTTTGCTTTTTTAACGAACCTCATTTCTAAAGGGACATTTAACCTTACGGTTGCGGAACACAAACAATTAAAAGGACTAGCGCAAAAGCATAACATTAGGGATAATATGGCGAGCATGGAATTGGTTTATATGATTCTTGCCGAAGTAACGGCTAAAGAAATTTCAGAAAAAACAGGTGCTAAAGGTTATGCTCAAAATGAGCAGGCTGCTCGTCAAGCAGGAGAAATTGCTGGCGACTCTCGTAAACGATTTGAAGAGAAGACTGGTTTGAAAGTGGTTACGCCTCGGAATAATCTATTAGATTAGTAATGAAAAATTGAATACTATTTTAAGCGACCATTTTGTACAAATAAAACAAAATGGTCGCTGTATTTTATACATGCTGTATCAATTTTCTGAATTCTGCAGCCGTCATTTCCTTAGCCAACAACCGATTATCCCAAGCAGTTGTATTCTCATTTTGCAATCGCTTTTTCCGCTCCTGCAACCGCTCCATAATCACCGCAAAATGGTCTCCCTGCTCAAAAATACGTTTTTTCAAAAACCAATTGACTAGCGTACCCGTTTTGGCAGTCGCAGTCGTTTGATTGGTCTTAGCTTCAAATATTTGAACCACTTCTTCAAAGTACCAGTCCTGAAAACCTATAATCTCGCTGCTTTGAACTTTGGCCACCATATCTAAAGCCAAAGGAATATTTACGCCATATCGGGTCAATAACTGAAAAGCTTTTAATTGGGCAAAACTCAATGTTTCGACCGTTAATTTTTGAGTAATTGATTTTGATAGGGTAGGGGGAAGTTCATTTTTAGTAATCGTTTTAGTTGTTGAAGTGGAGGTAGTCCTACGCTTTTCCCAAAATTCAAATTGGATGCCTTTTACTTGCCTCCCTTCCTTGATGGCCTGATAATTAACGGTCAAAGAAGTTTTCTGATTGATTTCTTTACAGATGCCTTCCAATATTCTTTTTTTGAAATTTCGATAATCGTGGTATTTATTGGCAATGCCCAGTAGGGTTTTTAAATCCTCTAACTCATATTTAATTTGCGACCGTTGTTGATGTTTGGCAAATTTATCTCGATAAGCTCGTAGTATTTGAAAAATGCGGATGGAGAATGATGATTTTAGAGCAATGACTTCTTCCAAGTTTATTGCCACATACTGTTTGAGATTTAGCAGAAAGGGTTGTAATGGCTTGGCAAACAAAAATCGCAAAGCAATATTGCCTGCTTCATCATAAACGGGCATAATCTCTTGAAACCAGTTGATGTAGCCATCAAAATGCTTTCCTTCAATTTGAATTTCGGTAGGAATATAAATCCCTTTTCTTACCAGACTATCTCGAATCAATCGTAATTCTTGGTAAAAACTACCCCAATGTTTGGCATCTCGTTTTAGAAATTTTTCTAGTTCTTTTACAGAAATGATTTGCTCAATAAGGTTTTGCTGCCGAAGTGGGTCAATTCTAGAAATCAAAAAAAGGATAATTTTGGCTTCTTTGGCACTTAGATTGTATCGAGCATGAAAAACAAAGCGATTATCCATACGGGCAATATTGGTATTGAATGGTGCTGACATTATTGTTTGTATTTTTTGTAGTAAATAAAAATGGGAGTACTGAACTTGTACCCATATTGATTATTTGAATCCTGACCGTGTACCCCTCAGTCCTGAATTTGTACCCATATAATCCTGATTAGGTACCCATTTATGGCTTTTTGAGCCCTGAACTTGTACACATAAGGGGTAAAACTAGTACTGAAAGTGTACACATATCCCTAGTCCTGTTTATGTACACATATAGAGTTTAATTTACTGATTAATAGTGTCTTATGAAGGTTGTCAAAAGTCGTAAAAAATCAACCCCAAAGTATACAAGACTAAAAGAAGACTTAAAAAGTCTTAAAGAAGGACGTTTTAAGTCAATTTTTTTTAAGATGAACAAACACAGTTTGTGAACCGCTAGCGGATGGGAGGCACTCTTTTTAGTATTGGTTATGAATTCAATTGAACCCATAGAAAAAAGAAACCTTGGCGCTAAAACTAGACATAGGTATATCAGGGTAGTAATGGTCACTACCAAATCATCCGTGAGGGGCAGACAGATTTTAGAAAACCAGAGCTAGTGTTTAGTCGCCAAGTTCCAAATTTGTGATAATCGGTTATCTCAAATGCTCGACAATAAACCGTTTATTAATTGGTGGTTTATTTGCTATGGAGCAACTTAACCAGTACATGCCATTTTCAAAACCGTTCAAATCAATAGCTATTGATTCGGCATTAGCCTTGATTTCAGGAATGTCTTTTTCCAGATGTCCCAAAGTGTTATAAATTTTGATATTGACTTTACCTTCCAAATCACTCATAGTTAGGAAAAGTTGGTCTCTAGCTGGATTTGGAAACAAGACCAGTTCCTCTTGAAAATTTAGGGAGCTATTTCTATTGCCACTACCCAAAATGTTTACCCTCGCTTCTGTATAGCAATATGCACCATCCCTTCCTTTCTGGTTCACCTTTACGGTATAATTGCCAAGAGATAAATCGGGACTATATTCGGCAGTACTACAATTACCATCACATAAAATCTTTATTTTCCAGTTAGTGCCTGCGCCAATATATTCGACCTTATTATAACTAGTGGTTTGCGCAAGAAGTTAGCGGCAGTTAATATTCTTCAATT
>JAFMDF010000349.1 GCA_017857395.1 Bacteroidota bacterium
GTAGTTACTGTTAATGCTAAAACTTCTAAAACACCTAGCACTGTGGAAGCAATGACTATTTTATTAGAAGCAAATGGTACAGATGCGATTGATTTGATTGTTGCTTTTGATGATACGATGGCTAAATTGCCTATTTCTTTGAAGTAAGTTTTGTGATTGGTGATTAGTTGATTGGTGATTAGTTCGCTCAATTGTCAACTGTTTACTTTGAATTACATTAAATCTTAAAAACAACCATTTACTTGAGCAAAGTAAATGGTTGTTTTTTTTTGAGAAAGTATAGAGCATTAGCTAAAAAAATGATATTAAAATAATATTTAAAATGTCATCTAGTTCATCAAACCCGTTGTCTTCATTCATCCGTTGGTCTATTTCTACCAACGGATAATTATCAATTTTTACCTGACAATCTATACTGCGACAAAAATAAATTAACAATTTTTTAATGTCCGACTACTTACCTCCTAATTTCTAAAAACTTTCTTGCCGTTAAAACGTAAATTAAACCGACCTTAATCAACCAAATCTTCCAAGTCCTTCTTTTTGGTAAAAACAGTACCAATTTATCGTTCATCATTCATATTTCATCGTTCCCTATATGCAAATCAAACCATTTTTTCTGTTATTTCTCCATCTATTTATTAGTCTATTTGCTTTCGGACAAATTAGTCAGAAAGAAATGCCTGCCAGTTTAGCAGAATCTTTTTTAGAAAAACATATTGCGGAGGAAATTCCTGAAATAAATATTCCATTACCTGATAGAATAGCTTTTGAAAAAGTCAAAGCGGAAAACCCAAATTTTGCTTTTGAAAGTACTTCCGTCAATACCAATATCAGTCTACAAAATGATGGTGAATGGACAATGATGGAGGATGGCAGCCGTATCTGGCGTTTAAAAATTACGGCTAAGGGTGCAGAAAGCTTGATGCTTTTATACGATGATTTCTGGTTACCCAAAGACGCTAAATTTTTCTTGTATACAGAGAACGAGCGCCAAATATTAGGTGCTTTCACGCATGACAATAATAAAAAAAGCGGCAAATTTAGTACCGCTACTACTATTGGAGAGAGTGTTTATTTAGAATACCACGAACCCACTATTTTTACGGGATCTGCTAGAATCAGTATTAATAAAGTTTTACAAAAATTACCTTCAGGTAGAAGCAATGGAGAATTTGGTTTCGGTGCTTCCGAGGATTGTCATATTAATATTAATTGTGAACAAGGGACTGCTTATCAAGATTATAAAAGAGGCGTGGTTAGAATCATGTTAGTCCTGCAAAGAAGAACAGATGATGCTATTTTTGCTGGCTTTTGCTCTGGTTCTTTAGTGAATAATACAGCACAAGACCAAACACCTTATTTATTGACTGCTTTTCACTGTATTTTAGAAGGGTTTGATCCATTATATGATCAATGGCAATTTAATTTTGGATACGAGGGGGAAAACTGTAATAATCCTAATGCTGAACCTATTCTAAAAACAATAGTCGGTGCAAAGGAAGTTGCTAGTAGACAAGATCCTGATTTTTTATTGGTTAAAATTTCGACAACGGTTCCTTCTTCTTTTAGTCCGTATTTTGTAGGTTGGAATCGAGCGATGGATGCGATTCCTCAAAATACGGCAATGATTCATCATCCTTGTGGAGACATTAAAAAAATAACGGTCGATAATCAAAATACCGCCGCTGTTTCTCCTCGAAATCTTAATTGGGAAGCATACAGTTCTACACCAAATAGTCATTTTAGAGTAGCTGCGGATGAAGGTTTTTCTCAAATCGGTGCTTCTGGTTCGCCTTTATTGGGTGAAGATGGCTTACTTTATGGGCAGTTACATGGTGGAACGATTGATAATGATGCTTGTACGATTAATGAATTATTTTATGGTCGACTGGCCGTTTCCTGGGAAGGCAATGCTGCTGCTAGTCGTTTAAGTGATTGGCTAGACCCAACAAATTCTGGTGTTAGTACCTTAGAAGGTTTAGACCCTTTTGGGCATTTAGCCAATTTTATTGGTTTTATTCAAACACCTGAGGGAGAAGGAATCGGTGGCGCTACCGTTGTGCTAGAAGGAACAGATTCTACTACTTCGGTGGTGACCGATGAAAATGGTTTATTTATTACTCAATTGCCTCGAACTTCTGCTTATCGGCTAACTTTTAGTAAAAATTCTGATCCATTAAATGGGGTTACGACTTTTGATATTGTAAAGATTCGGCGACATATTTTAGGTATAGAACCTTTAGACGATAATTTTAAAGTAGTCTCTGCGGATGTGAATATATCGGGCAGCGTAACCACTTTTGATATGATTGAAATCCAAAAACTAATTTTAGGCATTAATAATCAATTTCCTAATGCGCCTTCTTGGGGTTTTGTGTCTCCACAAGGCAATCTCTTTAATATATTGACCTTGAATGATTTACAACAGAATGTCAATTTAAGTATTATTGGAATCAAAATAGGCGATGTGAATTATAGTGCGGATACGGGGAAATAGCTCTATCATATCCAGTGACTTCCTGTTACTGGATATGTTATAAATCTTCTAGCACCATTAATTGTGGAGGAAGTTGCTAAATCAAAATCTTCCAGTAATAGGAAGTTACTGGAAGATAGTTCCTACCCAACATGTGTAGGCAAAGCAAAAGTAAAAGCAGTTCCTTCATTCAATCTGCTCTGTACTCGGATAGTCGCATTATGTAATTCCAGAATCTTTTTAACAATAGCTAATCCTAAGCCAGCCCCATTATTAGAAGTTTGGGTCGATGTTTTATTAATTTTACGATAGCGGTCAAAGATAAATGCTTGCTCCTCTTCTGGAATACCAGGCCCCGTATCCGCAATTCTAATTTGAACACCGTCTTTTAACTCTTTAAGTCCAATCGTAACGGTTCCAGATTCAGGGGTGAATTTCAGCGCATTATCCATTAAATTCTGAATGACTCTTTCGACTAAAGAGACATCCGCAAAAACGATAGGCAAACCTTCCTCATGTTCTACCTTTACGGTTATATTTTTATCTTTTGCTAACACTTGATAGCGAGCAAAAGCATCTTGGACTAAATCTGTTAATTGGAATGGCTCTTTTTGAGGTTCAATCTGTCTGGCTTCTAATTTTGAATATTCAAATAATTGTTTGATTAAACCTGCTAGTTTTTCAGAACTATTAAGAATGATATTTAAATACTTTTGTCTATTTTCAGAAGAAATACTATCTTCCTTCATCAGCAAAGTTTCCACATATCCTTGCATAATCGCCAAAGGGGTACGCAAATCATGCGATACATTAGCGATTAATTCTCTTCGTAAATTTTCAACAGATTTTAATTCATCAATATTCCCAACAATAGTGTCTGCCATAGAATTAAAAGTATCTCCGAGTAACGGAAAATCTCCTTTAGTATCTGCACAAACTCTAGCTTTTAAATCACCCTCTTTAAATTTTGTAACAGTTTCCACATATTGTCTCAAATTTTTAGTTAAAAACCAAATAGCAATTAAACCAATAATCAAGGCGCCTATTAACGCCAATGCAAATAGCTGAATACCTAATTTAGGAATATAACAATGAATTAAATCAGCTGCTACTGCGGCTTCTTTTTGACTTGCTAAAATCACATACCAATATCCCAAAAGTTTATCTCCTTCCATAATAGGCGCAGCAGAAAAAACATTCATTTGCCCTGCAAATCTAGGATCATCTCCCTTAATAGGCAATACTTGAGATTTTGCAAGAAATGCTTCGACAGGATGTAAATCAACACTTTCTATCTCTATTTCCTTATAAGGAGATACATAAGTTAAAATTTTTCCAGCAGGGTTTAATAAATAAACCTCAATACTAGGATTAGTTACCATCATAGAATGCATCACCTCTTGGATGACTTCCTTTTTAAAAGAACCATCTTTCTCAAAAGGATCCACTTCTTTCGTCATACTTTTGGCAATTCCTCCATACAACATTTGGTTCGTTTCTTGTAAGTATTCCTGAGCAATAAAGCCCGTAATCAAGACATAAACCAAGCCCAATATGACCAAAAGAGAAAGTAAAGCTGCTGAAATTTTCCAATATAAATATTTCATGCCTATATGTTCTGAATTTATAAATTTGGGTAACAAGTACATATTTTTTAAAAGACAACTAAATAATAGTATTCAAGACTATAACTCCTCGTTGAACCGATAGCCTACGCCCCAAGTCGTTAGAATATAGATAGGTTTTTGTAAATCTGGTTCGATTTTATTCCTCAATCGGTTAATATGAGAATTTACGGTATGCTCAAATCCATCAAAATCATAGCCCCAAACAATATTTAAGAGTTTAGAGCGGTCATAACTTTTTCCTGGATTACTTGCTAATAAAATCAATAATTCAAATTCTTTTGGAGACAATTCTACTCTTTCTGATTTAATAGTCACCTTTCGTAAATCTGTGTCTATTTTTAAATCACCAAAATCCAATTTAGTTTTATTATTTTCGGGTATATTCTCTCCTCTTTCCATCAAATCCATTCGCCTAAATATCGCCTTTACCCTAGCAATAAATTCTCGAACACTAAAGGGTTTGGTGATGTAATCGTCTGCCCCCATTTCCAACCCTAACACTTTGTCTATTTCTTCTGAGCGAGCGGTCAACATTAAAATAGGTGTTCTAACATCTTTTGCTCTTAGCGTTCGACAAATTTCGATGCCATCTTTATAAGGCAACATCACATCCAATAAAATCAAATCGTAGGTATTATTCAGTCCTTTTTCCAATCCAACTTTTCCGTCCATCGCCTTATCTACTTCACACTCTAAATCTTGTAAATGAATTTCTAAAAGATCAACAATGTTAGGGTCATCTTCAACTACTAGTACTTTCTTCATAGCATTGGTGGTCGTTTTGACCTGTTTTGGTTTAGTTAAAAATCTTGTTATTTTATTCTTTTGGAACTCCATCCTACCCACTTTCTTCTGTTTTGTAATATACGATGATTCTATTGAGCAAACAAAACTGCGGGATTAAGTCAGATTATTATTAATTTGGAATGATCGTGTATCTAGTTATGAACTCTTGGTTACTTATGAATACAAAATTAAGTTTTTAGTATCACAGAACTATCACAGAAAATGGAAGGTTTCATAACATTTTAAATCAATTGTTATTTCAGGTGGTTATTATCTAATTTTTTAAACACTTTTACTCCTAAAATAAAAATGCCCTCCTATTAAAAGCTTAAAAGTAAAAAAGTTCGTAGGTTTGAAAATTATTTGGCGACTAATTTCTTTAACTTAATTTATGTATTCACAGCTAAAGATATTGCTTAAAGCTATTATCCCTAAAAAAATATGGAAAACCTATGAAAGTACCTTTCGAGGAATAATCTATTGGTTTTATAAAGGGAACAAATTTCAATGCAATATTTGCGAGGCTCAATTGGCCTCTTTTATCCAATTAGAAAATAAAGACTTGTTATGCCCTAGATGTGGTAGTTTGCCAAGAACTCGTCGGCTATTTAGTCTACTCCACCAATACCAATGCCTAAAAGGGAAATGCTTACATTTTTCTCCACCTCTAAGTTTATACAAAAAGCTGTCTCCTGATGCTTCCTTTGAATACCTCAGCTCTGATTTTGAAAATGAATTTTTAGCGACGTATCAATTTAATCTAACTGATATTGACCTAAATGAGAACACAATTGATTGCTTTATTGCCTATCACGTTTTAGAACATATTGAAGCCGATATCACCGCTATGGAAGAACTATATAGAGTGACTAAAATTGGAGGACAAGGGCTGATTCAAACGCCATTTAAGAAAGGAGCTATTTATGAAGATGCTAGTATAAAATCTCCAAAAAATAGGTTACTTCATTTTGGTCAAAAGGACCACGTTCGCATTTATAGTGCTAATGGATTAGCAGAACGTTTAACTAAAGTTGGATTCAAAGTGGAACAATTATCCTTTTCAGCATTAGCTGATAATAAATTTGGATACAAAACCAAGGAGATTGTATTATTGGTGAGGAAATAAAATCGTATCAGGTTGTGGGTATTAGGTTATAGTTGACAGCTTGTTTATAAAAGAAATAGCATAGCATGCTAATATAGATAGTCTCTCTACTTACGCTTACTCCAAAATCAACTCATGTTGGGCGTGCTCCAATACTTTTTCTTTAGACAACCAATAAGGAATCCATTCCCCCGTATTCCATGCTTCTAATTGAGATTTATGATAGGGATGAAAAATTCTAGCGGCACTTCCTCCTGATAATACGCCCATGACTTTTTCGGTATCATTCATATCAGCTATCATTCGGAAGGAACTAAACCAGCCTACGTCAAAATTATGGTCTCTATTTTTTACAAAGCCTCCTCTATTTAATGTTTGATTAGACCCACTTTTTGGAAATGTTTCCGCACCAAGCAAAGCACTCCCCATTCCTTTTGGTCGAATAGGACTAGCAAAACGAACCGTGTGTACTCTACCCCATTGCCAATCTTTTGGATTAGAACCAATTTTTTCGGTCAATATTTTTTTTGTTTTAATACCTGCTGCTTGGACTATATCCGTCAAATTTTCTTTTTCAGGGGTTTGGATATTGTCAATAAACCGATGATTGGATACAATCATATCATCTACCCGCTGATTCCAATAATAGACACTTTTCCAGAACATTTCTTCCACTTCATCGGGTAGTTCATCGTCCAGCATTAGGTACAGAAATTCATTGTATAGCACATTATAGACCGTCGCCCCTATTGCATCAATGTCTTCTTCATAATTCCAATTTTTTAAAATATTGGCTAAATCCTGAGTAGATGCTTCTTGTTCTAAGGCAGCCACAAATAGAGGCGTCAATTGTTCCGCCTGCATGTTTTTACAATCAAAAATCAACGCCCACAAATCATTCGCTTCCCATTTTTGCTTTTCCCCCATTACTTCTTTTAACCTTTTATATCTATAAAATGGAGAGAAGTGATTAGAGTAATAATAGGGATAATCATCTGGACGAGTGTCATGATTCGCCGTTCCTACCCATCCTTTTGCAGGATTTATCTTATGAGGCAGTTCATTTTTGGGGATAAATCCTAACCAAGAAGCATCTTGATTGGCGAATTGGGGGACGGCGCCTTGTTGCTGATGCCTGATGGGTACTAAACCAGTTGATTGGTGGGCGATATTCCCTTCTACGTCTGCTATCACAAAATTGAAAAACATATTATCCATTCTATGGAGTGCTCCTCGAAATTCAGCTACATTTTTTGCTTCCAACATTCTTTCAAAACCAATGCCCTTACTTTTGGTTTCGGCTAAAGACCAGCGAAGACTCACCACATCCTCTGTCATAACCCCAAAAACTGTAAAATCAGAGATTATTGGACCTCTTTGAGAAGCACGAATTTCTATTTCGACCTTTTCTCCATCTTTAACTTGAATGATTTCTTTTCGTTTTTGAAAAGCTATTTTCTGACCGTCCTGTATATAAAAATCGCCATCTGTTTTTTCTATAAACAAATCTTGACTGTCTCCATAAGCATTGGTGACGCCAAAGGAAACGTAGTCATTTCTCCCAACTAATAAGCCTGGAATCCCCGGAGCAGTTATGCCAACACTACTAAATTCTGGACAAATTAGGCCAATGGGGTAAAAATTACCCGGCAACATACGGGCATCTACGTGTGGGTCATTGGATAAAATAGGCTTACCTGATTTGGATTTTTGGCCAGCAATCGCCCAATTATTAGAACCTAATTTAAGATATGGTAATAGCGGTGAAGCTGGTTCTGCCCAACTCAATTCCTTTTTTTGGGATAAACCCGTTGTAAGAGAATCAATGGAAAAATTCAATGGCTTCGTTCTATCCAAGTTAATATTAAGTGGTAAAAATTCAGCCGCTAAATCAGTACGAGCAGCAAGGTTTAAACTCAAAATTTCATCCCCCATATTTTGGCTATGAAAAAGACCAATAAAATGGGTGACTCCAACAATTTCTTCGGGTGACATAGGTTTTGGATTCATCCCCAATAAACTCAATTCTAATGGAAATTCGGCTTTGCCCACCTTTAAATATTCATTAAACCCCTCAGTATACCAATTAATAAAATTTTTGGTTTCGGCATCTAATAAAGCATAACTCTTTTTTGCATTCCCAGCTAAATTAAGTACCCGCATCTTAATGTCCGAGTCCACCATAGAAGCCCCAACTAAACTCGATAATTCCCCTTTTATCAAAGCACGATAAAATTCGATTTGAAAAAGTCGGTCTTGTGCCACGACAAAGCCTTGCCCTCGTATAACATCCGCTTTATTCTCCGCCAATACATAAGCAATCCCATTTTCATCCCGAATTATTTTAATGGGTTGTTCATTAATGGAAATTTCCATTTGCCCATCGCGTTCAAAATTATTAGCATTGTATAACCAAATTGCACCAATACTTAATAATAATAGCATAACAAGTATGGAATAGCCAATAAATTTTTTCATTCTAAGATACTGTTTGTTAATTTTAGAGAATTAGCCATAAAAATAGTTATTCTACGCCACAATCTTATTGTTTTGAATTACCTGTTTAAATGCAACTGAAATTAGTGCAAGTATCTTTGAAGAAATTCACTATCCCAGAATCTATGAACTTATTTATTGGCGATAAAAATTGTAAAAAAGTAGTCATAAAAATATAACAAGCCCTTTTGATACTTTTATCAACAGATTTCTATCTTTGTGATTAGGCAGCATAAGATGCTATTAAAAAATCATAATAATTACATGTTGAAAAAAGTAACCATAATACTAGGCTGGTTGATTTTATTATTAACCATTAACAACACTTCTCTTTTTGGACAGTTTAGCCAAACAATTCAAGGTAAATGGGATTTAGTCATCGAAAAAGATGGACAAACATTACCTTCTTGGTTAGAAATTTATAAATCTGGCAGAAAAACCTTAGTAGGCAGATTTGTCTATGCTTCTGGTAGCGCAAGACCAATCGCCGAAGTTAAAATAGCAGGAGAAAAATTCAGTTTTTCCATTCCTCCACAATGGGAAGGTGGAGATATGGATATGGTATTTGAAGGATGGTTAAATGGCAATGACCTAAAAGGGACTATGCGCTTTACGGATG
>JAFMDF010000350.1 GCA_017857395.1 Bacteroidota bacterium
CTCAACAATCGCGTTTTAAGGATAAAAAACCCTTAAAACTGCACGGACTATTGATCAAGGATGTACCAATTGTATATATAGAAACATAAAAAATCATAACTAGTCAGCGTCTCTCAGCGTCAAAGAAATTCATTATACTTGAATTACGCTACAACCTCCTCTTTTTTACCATATCGTTTTACCCGTAAATCAGCCTGTGCCTTATGTGCCATAAAGCCTTCTATTTCACATAACCGAGAACAATATTCTCCAACTAGGGCACTCGCCTCGTCCGTCAATATTTTTTGGTAACTACAAGTTTTGATAAATTTACCAACCCAAAGACCGCCTGTATATCGACCCGCTTTTTTAGTGGGTAAAGTATGGTTGGTACCAATCGCCTTATCACCATAAGCTACATTCGTTCGATTGCCAATAAATAATGCGCCATAATTGGTTAGATTATCCACAAAATAATCTGGATTGCTGGTATTGATTTGAACGTGCTCGCTGGCAATATCGTCCGCTACTTCCAACATTTCTTCGTAAGTATCACAAAGGATAACCTGTCCATAATCTCTCCATGCTACGCTTGCTATATCTGCTGTTGATAAAGTAGCCAATTGTCTTTTTACTTCTGCCTCAACACCCATTGCTAATTCCTTGCTGTTGGTCAATAAAACCGCAGGTGAATTGGGCCCATGTTCTGCTTGTCCTAATAAATCGGTGACTGCCATTTCTACATCCATATTATCATCTGCAATCACCAAAACTTCTGTTGGTCCAGCCAATAAATCAATCCCTACTTTGCCAAATAATTGTCGTTTCGCCTCCGCTACGTATTGATTCCCGGGGCCAACTATCATATCCACTTCTGGCATGCCGACACAACCATAAGCCATTGCTGCCATTGCCTGTGTACCGCCTAAGATATAAATTTCATCTGCTCCTCCAAAATGCATAGCGGTAACTGTTTCTGCTGGTGGTAGCCCTGTCTTAGGGTCGGGTGGGGTACAGGCAATCACTTTTTTGACGCCTGCTACTTTTGCTGTCAATACACTCATATGCGCAGAGGCAACCATTGGATACCGACCACCTGGTACATAACAACCCGCACTATTTACAGGAATATTTTTATGCCCCAAAACTACGCCAGGAATAGTTTCTATCTCTACATCACTTAAAGATGATTTTTGGATTTGGGCAAATCGTCGCACTTGTGCTTGTGCCCATTTGATGTCTTCTTGTGTTTTCTTTGGTACGGTTGCGACGATTTCTTGAATTTTCTCGTCGGATAAACGGAACGATTCAGGATTCCACTTGTCAAATTTTTGAGATAATTCTCGAATAGCAACATCTCTTCTCGTTGCTACATCTTCTAGGATGCCTTCGACAATTTGACGTGTTTTTTTCTGATTGGCAGTTGCGTCCGCCTCGGTGATTCCTTTTTTTATGTAATGAATTGCCATGATTTTTTTATTATTTTAATAATGTCGTTTTTCCACAATTCGGAGAATCGTGTTACTATTTTTTGGCACAACTCGGAGAGTTGTGTTACTTTTGTTTATTAAAAAATGCTATGTCTCGTTCTACCGCTTTCTTTCTATTTTCTCCTTGAAATAAATGATTTTTGCCATCATAAGCATAAAACTCAAATGGTTTTTGGTATTTATATAATTTTGCAGCCAAGCTTTCCGACCACATATAGGGCACAGAAGTTTCTTCTCTAGCATGATGAATGATTAATGGCGTTTTTAAATCTTTGATAAAATGAATAGGGTCGCCCGAATCTATATTATATTCAAAACCTAAATTTTTAATGACTGCATCCATTTTAGATAAATAGGCGGTCATTTTTTTAGTATCCGTCTGCTCTCCATTTTTATCATAAAACTTACCATAATATAGCGCCTGTTCATAAGTGGTTGCTGCTACAGGCGCCCATAAACTAGCTGCTTTTATCTTATTGGTTGCTAGTAGCATTTTTAAACCTACATCTCCACCCATCGAGTGTCCGATGTAATATATTTCTTCTAAATTAATATCCTTTAAATCAGATAAAGCTGCAATTAAATGTAAGACATCAATGGCATAATAAGTACTCGCTAAATAACTTGTTTTGGTATATTCATAACCATCCGAAATATTATGCCCTCGATAATCTGGTGTAATAGCTACATATCCTTTTTCCGCATAAGCCTCTGGAATTCCTCGGTAATAATCGCCTGGACGCCAATCTTCTCCTGTTTGGGTGCTAACCCCATATTTCTTAGGTTCTGGATGAAAACCATGTCCAAAAATTAGGATAGGAAAACCTTTTGTTGGTTTGGGAATGGTTGGCGTATTTACTAAGGCATAGATTTTTAAACTATCTGAATCGTAAGACCAGAGGTCTGCCTTATATTTATTAGCTCCTACTAATGATTTCTCAAAAGTGAGCTTAGATTGAAAGGTTCTTTGCTGAAGTCCTGTTATGGAAAGCGGTACTTCAGATTGAACCGAATTCAAATTATCAACTTCTTTTATTTCTGTTTGACATCCAAAAAAGAAGGCTATCCAGCAAAGGAAAAACAACGGGCTAAATTGAATTATCACGTTTACTGGTATAAAAGCCTTCTTCGGAGAACTTATATTTTTAATGGATGATTGCATTTATATATTTATAAAACATGATAATTTTTAAAATCACCATGTTTTGGCGAACTACAGAATTTTTGGGGCATCGGGGTAATCTCCGCCAACGATTAGATAAGCAAACCCATAATCTTTAGCGGTAATACTTCTGACTGAACCTTTTGGAAAGGTAAACATATCTCCACTATTTAAGGTCGCCGTTAATCGTTCGCCATTATGGATACAAGTCACTTGGAATTTTCCTCGATGGACTTCTAATACTTCTACTTCTTCTCTGCTATATTTTCCTGTTTTACCCTTTGGTTCAACTTGGATGCCATAGACATTAAATTGTTCCCCATTTGGGTCGCCTGGCTTGACTTGAAACTGATGACCTTCGCTATCTTGTGGTCCAAGAATATCAAACCAAGTTAATAAATTGGGCGTTTTATTGGGAAATCTTTTGAACGGAGATGGTTGATATTTGCCAACCCTTCCAACATGCGCACTCATTTGTTCTGGCGTATATTGGTCAAAGGATTGTAGTTCTTTTTCCGTTAGTTTGGGCATCGGTTTCATGCCTGCTGGAATCGTTTCCTCAATCGTAGTATCTACCAATTTACCATTTTCTAAAAGCACTAATCCATGCCCTTTAGCCTCTTCAATGACTCTTGGTGCCCATACTACACCACCGCCTGCGTCGTCATGTCCCAAAATAGAAAAAATCATCCCATATTCATCACCTACATTTTCAAACCCACGGAACATATTAGTCGGTAGGGAAATAATATCTCCAGGGTTTAAAATTGTTTCCGATTTTTCATCATTATTCCAATAGAAACGCCAAGCGCTGCTATAGACCATAAATACTTCTGCCGTAAAATGGGAATGTGGAGAATTTTTTATTCTAGGAGGTTGTCCTGCTGCACCGATGCAAAAGCCATGTTTTTCTGATAAATTGACTTTTTGGTGTTTGCTCTCAGAAACACCACCGCCGATGATACTGTAATTATCTTTTTTGTGACTTCCTGGTGTTTTAGCATCTATGAAGGCTGCTTTACAGGGAATTAAGTCTTTATATCTTATTAATCTGTCTTTTAATGTGGTCATTGTTTGTACTTTATTCGTGGCACAACTCAGAGAGTTGTGTTACTTTTTTATTGCTTTTTTGAGTAAATCAAATACATCTACGCCTAACTGTTCCATTACATCAACTATATCTATAAAAACCCAATTTTCTTTTAATTTGTCGCCTTCTCTTCGCCAATAATCTACTACTCTTAAAGTGATTTTTTTACCAGTTGCTTTTAAACCCAACCAGCCATCACCATTATGTGTGCCGTACATAGCAGGGAAACCAAAATCACAGGAATAATTACCATCTCCGATTTGAGCAAAGTATTCTTTCCCTTTTTTCGGCGTGATACCTCTATCTGGAAAACCAACTAAAAATGGGAGCTGGTGATTGTCTTGAAAGCCTTTTAGTCCACGAGTTGTGCCGATACCAGAAGGGCCATACCACATCATATCTTTCTCCTCCCAAAATCTTTCTTGTGCCATTGACTCCAAAGTTTTTCCATCATATTCCCCTAAACCATTTAGCATAGCATTGGTTAAATTGATACTCTTCTGACTTTCCCCTTTATCCGTTTGATAGGTGACAATTCCATCGCCCGTCATGGGCGCAGGCGGTATCCAATCAATGCCTTTGTTGGGGATAAAATTGAATCCTGCTTGACGTAGGACATCAATCATATCAAAGAAATACCAAACCTTGGCAATTTTTCCTTTTTTGATTAAATAAGTAGCAGAATATCTTAGCCATATTGGTTGATTGGTGGCAGGTATTCCTAACCAATCTTTTTTGAAAGTACCAATTAAATTACCTGTTGCACTTACGTAATCACGTCCTTCGTATGCTCCACCGATAAGGATATAAGGTTGATTTTCTAAATCAGGAAAGGATTGCAATAACGGCTGCCAGAAGTCTTCTGTAAATCCTTTTATACCTTTAATTTCTCCTTCAAATGGTTTAGTGATTTCTAAGCTAACATTTTTGGAAAGGTATTTTTGTAAAACTTGCTTTGTAGCTGTTTTAGAAGTGATAGCCCCATCCATTTCTTTCATAAAAGAATGAATAAACTGTTTATTATGCATATCACTATCAGCTACACCATTTAAGCTTGCTGTTGGAGCAGTTTCAACTTCTTTATGGATTTGACAAAGGGTATCAAACGCATCAAAAATCATCCATTCCTCGGCAATTTTTCCATCCTTAATAATATAGTGGCTGATACCTGGAATACTTAAGACTTGATTACTTGCAGGGCTAAAAAATCCATCTCCTGAATGAGTTCCCATAATTCTCCAACGAGCGGCTACTTCAATGCCCTCTTCTAATTGATTGGTGCCAACTCTTTCAATTTGTACCGTGGCATCAGGAAAGGCCGCAAATAATTCTTTTAAATAATTACTAATTCTCCGAGGGCCAATTAGGTCATTATCACAAATAGCATGAACATTGGCTAAGGGATGGTAATATTGGTCTAAAACGTCAAAATTACGACTCGTCCAAACATCATTAAATAGAGAAATGATTAAATCAGTCGGTTTAGACAAGTCGTAAGGCAATCCATTTTTAAGGATGCTGTTTTTGGTTATACTCGTATTATATTTCTGAATATCCGTATCTGCATAGCGTTGGTCTTTTTTTGCCATTTCAATTGGGTCGAAACCTAATTGCTGAATCAAATAAAGATTATCTCTAACCAACCATTCTTCGATGATTTTATTTTCGGTAACTAAACAATCTGCAATGGTTCTAAAAAATACTTTTTTACCAGTTGCTGGACCGTATTCTGTTGCTCCTGTATTGGTCGCAGTTGACCCAATTCGATGAGAAGAGTAAAAATGATTATCGTCAATTTTTGACCAGATAACGGTCTCGCCACCCATTTTTCGGTCAGGATAAGCATGCAAGGTATTTATTGTTCCATTGACAACGGGGGCTACACCGTATATCGTTTGAGCACCAACATGTAAAGGAATGTCTTCGTAATAGGTATCGTAGATGACCCAAATCGCTCTTTTTTCCCAAATCTCTTCGGTGATTTTTAGGATATAATCTACGATGTTGATGTATTTTTCATCAAACCCTGGTAGTTCCTGTTTTTCTCCGTCAATTTTATATATCTCTGTTTCTTGAAAAATCATGTATTGATAATGATGAATGATGAATGATGAATGATGAATTGGGGTTCAGTTCATTATTCACCGCTCATGGATGTTTTAAGTTCATTTGCTAATTTTCTGGCATATTCGTTCAACATCATGCTATCGGATTTTAGGGCAATAAATCGATAGCCTTTAGCTTGTTGTTCTTTGGCCGTTTCTACAGAGGCACACCAAATGCCAGGGATTATTTTATGTTTTTGACAGCTTGCTAATATCTTGTCAATGGCTTCGTCAAAGAGGGTAGAAGTGTTGCCATGTCCTGCCTTTCCCGTTAAGGATAATTTTAAATCACCAGAACCGACAAAGATGCCATCTAAACCTTTGACGGAACAGATTGCCTCTATATTTTCGACTGCTTCTTTGGTTTCTATCATTGCTAATACCAAGGTCTCTTCATTGGCATGATTGCCATAGTCTAAACCTGCATATATTCTTTGTCTTGTTGGGCCAAAACTTCTGTAACCCATAGGTGGATACAAACAAGCGCCTACAAATTTTTCACATTCGGCCTTTGTATTTATCATCGGGCAAATAATGCCATAAGCACCGCTGTCTAATAAGCGCATGATAGGGCCTGGTTCATTCCAGTTGCATCTAGCTAAGGGGACGGTATCTGTCGTGGAAATAGCTTGCATCATTTGCATGGCTGTTTCCATATTATGCAAACCATGTTGCATATCGATTGTAACGGCATCCCATCCTGCATTTGCCATCAATTCGGCAGACCAGGTGTTTGGAATATGTAACCAACCTGTGGTGACGGTGCCGCCTTGGGCTAATATTTCTTTTAATTTGTTTTTGCGCATACCTATTATTTCGTAGCTTAGACCTCTGGTCTGAGTAGAGGTAGTTTGTACATTCTTATTTAAGTAATCATGAAAAAATAAGTAGAAAATTTTATAATGCTCAGACCAGAGGTCTAAGCTACATTTTGCCACCATTCTTTGATGATTCGATTTACCTCATCGGGTTGTTCCATCGTACTTAAGTGACCACAATCCTCAATAATTGCTAAGCGACTATTAGGGATTAAGGCGGCTATTTCCTCATGTATTGCTGGTGTACAAACGGTATCTTGTCTACCCGTCATTACTAAGGTCGGACATTTAATATTTGGTAAATCCTTGGTACTGTCTGGTCTATAAAGTTGTGCTTTTATTTGTCTAATAAAAGCTTTTTTTCCTGTATTTAAAGCCATTTTTAATACGGCATTTCTCATTTTTGGTTGTTTGGCATGTTCAGGGTGTAACATCGCATCTTTCAAAAAATCGGTAGTTATTTCCCTAAATTCGCCTAACTCAGACATGCCTACAAATCGTTGTTGATTGGCACGAGTTGTTTCAGAAGGTTCTTTGTGATTGGTGTTTAGTAAAATGAGTTTGTCAATTCTTTCTGGTGCTTGTCGCCACATTTCAAAAGCAATGATACCACCGTAGGAAAGTCCTAATACTGCAAAATCACCTTGAATATCCTTTAAAATATTGGCAGCTACTTCTGCTAAATTATCTGAACTGCTATGATTGGCAACGCTGCAATTGGCTACCTCTTTTAAACCTGTCATTTGATTCAAAAAAAGGTTCGCATCACAGAGCGTGCCTGGAATCATGACTAGTGGTTTTCTCATTTTAAGATTTTCCTTTTTTGTAAAAACAAAAAGGAAACTTTCTAAATTTTAGTTTAGAAAGCTCCTTTAGGTTTTTGCTTAATGATTTAGCTTATGATGTTCGTATGAAGAACCTTTTATTGATACCAATGCTTGGCTAAAATATTATCTCCTCCAATACTAGAAGCCGCCGCTTGGTAATTAGAAGAGTTTACAGATTGCTCTAAACTAGGGTAAAATACTCTAGTTGGAACAAGACCATTGGTTACACTCGTAGCGAATGGACCTGGTACTAAATTAGGAAGACCTGTTCTTTTATGCGTTCCCCACATTTCTAAAGTATTATTGAAGAACATCGCAATCCATTTTTGTTCCATTAAGCGTTCCATTGAACCATCCCAAGCAACATCTCCTCTTGAAAGAAAATCTGCTGGCATAGCAATACCCCAATAGTCTAAATTTCCTGTAATTCCTTTTTCATAATATGCTTGTGTGGTGGTGTTTGAAATCCATCCTTGCATCGCAGCTTCCGCTAAAATGAATTGAACTTCTGGATAACTGATAATCACCCAATCCAATAAACCTCTATCATCTTGAAATCTCACCGTAAATTGAGAGGCAAACAATTCTGCGTTTCCTCCTGTTCCCTGTGCTACTTCTCTAGTCGTGCCACTCATAACACCTACATAAGGGCCATCTGTTGCACTAGGGTCAATAGGCTTGTCTGCAAAAAATGCCAATCGTGGGTCATCATCTGCATCATCAGTAGGGTCAACACCGTCCAAAGAATTAACAAATCTTATGGATGGACTTAATCCTCCTAAAGCTGTCCGTAAAGAAAAATCAGAAGTATTCGGTGCTACACCAGTAAAGTCATAGATGCCAGCTTCACTATTATTTTCAATGATAGGAAACGTAGTCGGGTCAGACACAATCGCATTTATTTGACTAGCAGCATTGATGGAACCTTGCTTTGACAGTCTTAATAAATACCGTAATCGTAAAGAATTCGCCATTTTTCTCCATTTCATCACATCCCCGCCATGTAATACATCACCGCCTAAAACGAAACCTTGCGTATCACCTGCTAGAATTTGATTCGCTTCCTCTAATAAGGTCAATACTTGTGGGTAAACCGCTTCTTGTTTGTCATAAGCAGGTTGTACATCTGCTATCCCTTGTGCTGCTTCCGAAAAAGGAACATCTATCCACATTTCTGTTAAAGAAGCTAAATAGAAAGCATTCAATGTTTTTCCTGCGCCAATATAAGCATCCAAACCATTTGCTTCTGCATAAGCAATAGATAAATTATTATCGTTCATTGCCTTATAAGTCGCTGCCCAGAAAGCACTAAAGTCACTAGAACCTGCTGCAAAATCATAGGCATCTAATTTATTCTCATTTCGATAAACTTTGTATTGCATGATTTGATTGGTCAAATTCAATTGCACATTTAAATGCGGATTGGCTGGCCCAAAAATTATACTTGGCAATAAGTTACCCGAAGTTGCCTCGGAAGGGCTATTTGGGTCGATATTTATTTCTTCAAAATCGTCCGTACAAGCACCCATCAGGAGTACGACTACGAATGTTATATATAATTTAAAATTTTTCATTTTATTTATGAACTAAATTAAACTTATTAAAAAATAAAATATGTCATTTATTTCATTGATT
>JAFMDF010000003.1 GCA_017857395.1 Bacteroidota bacterium
CAAGCCTTGGCAAAGGGAGAATATTGGGGCTGGATGCATGGCATGCCACATGCCGTCAAGGATTTAGCGGCTGTTGCTGGGATGCGCTATACTCAAGGTTCGTTGTTGTTTAAAGACCGTATAGCAGAAGAAGACAGTCCGTTGATTGCTAAGATTCGGCAGGCAGGGGCTATTTTTATTGGCAAGACAAATACGCCTGAATTTGGATTGGGATCTCAAACTTATAACCCTATTTTCGGTGCGACTGGAAGTGCTTATAACCCCAATTTAACGGCTGGAGGAAGTAGTGGAGGTGCAGCTTGTGGACTTGGCACAGGGATGTTGCCCGTTGCAGATGGAGGGGATATGATGGGGTCCCTCAGGAATCCTGGTGCCTTTAATAATGTCATTGGATTTCGACCAAGTACGACGGTTGTAATGGAGGAGGGAGATGCCAAGAATCGACTTTTATGGACTTCTGGACCAATGGGTAGAAATACGCGAGATGCTATTCAATTGCTGCAAACGCTTGCCCGAAAACCCGTTTTTAATGACCTAAAACCTTTAGCATTGAAAGATGTCAAGATTGGTTGGATGGGGAACTTGAATAACTATTTGCCTTTAGAAACGGGTATTCTTGATTTATGTGAGACCAGTTTGAAAACTGTCTCCGCTGCTGGTGCGATAGTCGAACCCATGCAGCCCCAATTTAATTTATCTGATTTATGGTTTTGTTGGACGACGCTTCGACATCATATTCGTTTAGAGCAGTTGGACTATTTAGAATTTCCAGCTAAACGGGACTTACTTAAACCAGAGTTAATTTGGGAAATAGAAGAAGGCTTAAGCTTCTCCACACAAACCGTAGAAAAAGCGAACCAAATTCGGGCTGATTGGTATGTTGAATTAGACCGTATGTTTGAGCAATATGATTTTTTAGTCTTACCGTCTGTACAAGTTTTTCCTTTTTCTAAGGAAACGCATTGGCCAAAAGAAATCAATGGCCAACCGATGGATACGTATCATCGCTGGATGGAAGTGGTTATTTTGAGCAGTCTTGGTGGAATACCTGCGGTGAATGTTCCCGTGGGGTTTGACGCAAAGGGTAGACCAATGGGGATGCAAATCATGGGGAAATTTGGAGCCGATAAAAAAGTGTTAGAATTTGCCTTGGCTTATGAACAAATTACAGATTATTTGAGTGTGCAACCGAAATTGATAGGAGGAGGTAATTAGGTGTTTATAGTGTCAATAAGTAATTAGACAAAAAAAATGTTAGTTGACTTTTGGCGTACTGCTTAAAAGCCATTTTTAGCCGACTATACATTTTGGTTGTCTAAGGCTTTGACTTGCGAAGTTTTCAAAACTTAGTAAGTCTTTTTGGCTAACAATCAGTTGTTTAGACTTCCCAAGCCTGTATCTGTATAGTAATCTAAGATTTTTTATTAAGCAAATAATAACAAGCACCTGCTATCAAAAAAGAATCTAGAAAATGCGCATGGGTGAGTTGAAAGACCTCAAAATAAGTGCATAAGGCGATAGTGGAACTAATACCCCAACTGATTAACCCTTTGATTCCCCAAGGTTGAATCTCGGCCAAATCATATTGCTGTTTTTTTAACCAAAAGAAATCCAGCAGATAGATAGCGGAAATAGAGGGGGTAAAAACACCTAGAATATCTAAAAAATCAAACAGGTAATCAGAAAATTGAAAAAGCGCCAACAAAGTGCCAAGCACACTAGTCACTATACACATAGTGCTAAATTTCCATGTCGTTTCCACCGTAGAAAAAGTCAAGACTGTAGAATATAAATTGGAGGCGTTGGTGACCCAAGTAGAAACAAATAATAAGACAAAAGCTGGCAATATTAAACCTAGTGAATTCATTATTTTTATAATGTCCACTTCTCCCGTTTTTATAGCTGTAATGGCACTAATGATTAGAAAGAGTGGCGTACCAATGATTATTCCTAATACTGCAATTAAGCTTTGTTTATCATTATAAATAAATCTTGAAAAATCTGCCATTAAAATAGGGACAAGGATGGAAGAACCTATTAAAACTGAAGTCGCATCAAATAAAGACATGCCGTTATTTGGGTCTGGCGCATAGTCCCAAAGATTGGTCACTACTGTGCTTTGACCTAATGCTTTATACGTGGCATAACCTAAAAATACGGTGAGCAATGGTACTGCAATATTTGCTAACTTTTCAAGACTTCGAATGCCATAAATAGTCGTTACGGTAATAAAGATACTAGTAAAAACGACGATACTCCAGAGCGGAAAAGCGGTATCAAATACAAGTAGCCCGGTTGCTTGAATGGCTTGTGCCAATAATTCTAAGGCAACAGAAAACCAGCCTAATAAAATTAATCCTATGATGAAATTGATGATTTTAGCACCCTGTTCTCCAAATGGAAACCGTAAAATCATGTAAGTGGATAATCTCGACCGATTGCCAACTATAGTGGTGGCAATACATAAGACAGTTAATATCATCGTTGAGATGCTATAAGCAATAAGTGCCTCTTTTAGTCCAACCGACAAGGCAATTTCTGCCCCTAAATACATAATGGGTAAACTAAAGCCCATCCCTGCAAGCACTAAAGCAATCATCCAGCCAGAAGTGAAGTCTTTTGCTTGTACTTTTGAAGTGGTGTATTGGTTATTTTCTGACATGATTCGAGTTGCGAGTTATAGTACTGCCAAAACAGTTGTTAAATACGTCCAAAACTTTTGAGTTGAACTAATTTGTAAGGCTTCATCAGGTGAATGTGCGCCTGTAATATTTGGCCCAAAAGAAATGATTTCTAAATGGGGATAAGTTTCGGCTAAAATGCCACATTCTAAGCCTGCATGAATGGCAAAAATATCAGGTGCTTGACCGTATAATCGTTCATACACCTTTTTCATCGTGGCAAGGGTTTGGGTATTCGGTTCGGGTTTCCAACCAGGGTATGGATCCATTTCTGTTATTGCTGCATTTATAGCTAAAAAACTACTGCGAATCCCATTCACTAAATCAGCTCGTTCGCTTTCAATAAAACTACGGGTGTGACAACTTATTTTATAATGTCCATTTCCCAATTGAATTTTGGCTAAATTATTAGAACTCTGCACCAAATTATTCAAAGCAGGCGTCATTCTATAAATACCATTTGGGCAAGTATAAATACTGGCGATTAATGATTTTTGGAGGGCATCAGGTAAAACAAAAGACTCCTTTTTTTCAGGGGTTAACTCAATGGCAAGTTTAGGGTCGTTCTCTTTATTTTCTTTTTGTAGTAAAACCGCCCAAGACAAGACCGCTTCTTTTAACAAAGGAATAGCTGCTTTTTCAATACCAATAATAGCAGTACATTCCCTTGGTATGGCATTCGTTAGACTTCCGCCATTTATGGCACCGATTCGAACGCTAAAGTTTTTATCTAATTCAAATAATAATCTATTGAGTAACTTGATAGCGTTACCTTTTCCTTTGTGAATATCCACGCCTGAGTGACCGCCTGATAAGCCTTTGACACTTAATTTAAAAAAAGAAACGTCGGGAGACAGCATACTTTCATAATAACTTCCTTCAATTTCCACATCTACACCACCCGCCGAACCAATCGTCAAAGCATCATCTTCTTCCGAATCTAGGTTTAATAAAATAGCTCCTGTTAAAAACCCTTTTTTTAAACCCATTGCCCCTGTCATTCCGACCTCTTCGTCTATGGTAAATATTGCCTCGATGGCTGGGTGTACTAAATCATTGGCTGCTAAAACTGACATAATTGCCGCAACTCCGATGCCATTATCTGCTCCAAGCGTTGTGCCTTTTGCCCGCACCCAATCCCCATCAACATACATATTGATACCCTGAGTGGTAAAGTCAAAATACGTATTGGCATTTTTTTGATGGACCATATCCAAGTGCCCTTGTAGGATAATGGTTGGTTTGGATTCCATGCCTTTAGTCGCTGGTTTTTTTATGAGGACATTGCCAATTTCATCGCCTATCGTTTCCAAACCTAAGTTTTCTCCAAATGTCTTCATAAATTGGATGACTTGTGCTTCTTTTTTGGAAGCCCTTGGAATGGCATTTAATTGACTGAAATGTTTCCAGATAGCAGTTGGTTGGAGGTGATTTAATGTATTTGACATGAAATTATTTTGTGTCTTATATAATCGCCAAATTTGGCGGTTACGAGTGATACTAATCCTTCTTCACCTTCAAAAGTACCCCATAAAAAATCAAACCTGCCAAAAAAGCATCAATAAAAGGAATAGTCGTCAATTGAAATAATCCATTATGCGTAGCAATCGCCACTAAAGAACTAGCGCCCCAAGCCAATAAGGCTTGCCAAATATAAGCTGGTAATGCCTCGATTTCATTCACGTCGTATACACCTTTACTTACAAAAAAATAATGGAGGATAAATATGGATGCTAGAGAAGGAACGACGAGACTCACAAAAGTCAACATATCAATAAAATAAGTCGAGAACCCCATTATGGCGAGTAGGGTAGCGATAATACTCGATACCACACCTATTGCCCAAAATTTCCATTTTTTATTAAGGGTGGCAAAAACGAGGATGGAGGAATAGAGATTGACCACGTTGGTCGTCCAAGTAGAGAAAATAAGTATAAAAAAAGCAGGTATCGTTAAACCTAACCCAATCATTATTTTCATAATGTCTTCTTCTCCTGTGAGAATAGACGGCGCTGCACCTGCAATTAAAACGAAGGGTTGACCTATAGCTAATCCTAAAGCACCCAACAAAGCATCTTTATCTTTTGCTGCAAAACGGGAAAAATCAGGCATAAAGACAGGCATTAAGATGGAAGTGCCTGTAATGATAGAAATAGCTTCTAAAGTAGTCATTTTACCATTGCCTGCAAAAGTCCAAATTTTCTCCCAACTCTCTGGTTCTTGTAACGAAACGTACAAAATATACCCAACAAAAAGGATTAAAAAGGGAACGGCGACATTGGAAAATTTCTCAATGACCCTAAAACCAAAAATGGTTGTTAAGGTCATCAATAGGCTACTCACCAAAATTAATATGGTTAAAGGAATATCAATATTAAGTACTTCAATGAAAGCGTCTGAAAGGGCTTGCCCGAATAATTCAATGGTAATGGCATACCAACCCAATGCAGGTATGGCGACTAGCAGGTTAATAAATTTAACGCCCCTTTTTCCAAAGGGAAAATGCAAAATCATGTAGGTGGACAATCTTGTGCGCCGACCAATAATAGCCGTAATGGTACAAAGGACACCCAATACAATAGAAACAAAACCAAAGACCAATAAGGCAGATTGAAAACCGATAGATTGGGTCACATTCGCCCCTACATAGAAGACAGGAAGGGTAATACCAATCCCTACAATAACCCCCATGATGCTTAAGCCACCAACGGTGGCATTTTCTGGTACACGGGTAGTTGTAAAGTCGCCTTGTTCTGCCATTTTTATTTTACTAAATCATGGTGATTTTCAAAATCACTATGATTTAAACATGATTTAAACCTACGAAACCAATTCCTGTTTCGCTAAAATTGCATCTGCCATTTCTTTTAAATCAGGATGACAAACGACCCCCTCTTTGACAATTAATTGGTCATCAAAGTAGATATTAGTCTTAGCAACAATGCCATCAAAATGAGATTTAGCAGGCTGACCAAGTGGCGGCATATCAATCGGACTCGTATGACCAAAACCAAAATCTACCCCGCCCCAAATGCGTTCATCTTCTACGATTTCGCCACAGAGTTCATGGATGTTTGGATGTAAACCAATCATGTGGTGGGAAATTTTATACATATTGGGGTCATTAAAAGCGGCTAGATAATTGGCAAATTTTTCCGCCACTTTTCCGCCTTTTACGGCAGCTATTTTACCCGCTTTCATTTCGAATGTGACTCCTCCTTTATGCAAATCAGCGTTCATTAATTCATCAAAAACAATAGTGCCATTCATACTGCCTATCTTGGGCACAATATTGACATACCCCGGTGCGGTACAAAATTTTGGGATAGAAAAATCTCCATTGTCTAAATCTAAGGCAAAATTAGCATCTGTTTCATAGCTGACATCGGTTCCATTTTTACTGGTAACCCGCACTTTCTGAGTGGTCGCTGCCATATCCTTTACTCGATGTAATAGCTTGCCTAGACTTGCTATATCAAAATCAGTAAATACTCTAGCCAAAGATTCAATAGAAGAGTCTCCTATGATGACATAGCGCAATTTTTTGTTCTTCGCCATTGCTGTCTCCCAGATTTCAGAATATAAAAGAATCGGCACATTGAGTTCTATCCAAACATCTACTTCGCATAAGGCAGCGGTTAACGCTTTTGCGGGCCAATCGGGCATGCCTGCTTGTCCGTCTTCTCTTGCTCTTGGCGTATAGATAATCATCGGAATGCCACCTGCTGCATAAGCTGCTGCTGCCAAACCATCTACTATTTGTCTATCTGTCGCCGAATCAGCAGTAATCGCCACGGTTTCTCCTTTTTTTACTTGAAACATCTCCTCTAGGAGTACCTTGGAAAATTTGGCTATTTCTAAATTATATTTGTTGGTCATTTATCTTTTTTTCCGTAGCTTAGACCTCTGGTCTGAGCAGATTTACATGCTACTACTCAGGCCAGAGGCCTAAGCTACGATTCCTAAAAATCAATTCCAAAAGTCGCTCCAATGGTAGCAGGACGACCTCTCCATCCGATACCTCCAAAAGGGTCTGCCTCTAAATAATATTGTTGGTCTGTGATATTTTTTCCCCAAAGCGCAAAACTAAGCTTATTCACATTTAAGGACACTCTAGCATTGAGCAATTGATAGGCATCAGCAATAGTACCTTCCTCATTAGAATCATACCAATAGATTTTTCCCGTACCGTTCAGATTGATATTGATATCTAAACTTGCATTTTCTCCTACCTCAAAACTAGAAGCCAATCCGATATTGAAATTATTTTGAGGGACAAAAGAAGTAAAATTACCATTGAATTCATTTAAGTCTCTTGAAGTACCATCCGCTCCACCAGTAGTACCACCTTGATCAATTTTGGAATTGACCAAACCATAACTTAGGTTAACATCCAGGTATTTTGATAACCTGATTTTTGAATCTAATTCAAATCCAGCAATCGTACTCTTTTCATAGTTGTAATTACCAGGCACAAAATTATCTAAATCATATATAAATTGCTGCCTGTCCGTAAAGTCAGAAAAGAAGACAGAGGCATTCAGTAGAAACCGATTGTCCCAAAAGGAAGTTTTAGCACCGATTTCAAAATTATCAGATAATTCTTTGCGGAAATCAGCAGCAAAAAGTTCTGTGAACTGCGCATTGAAACCTCCTGATCGGTAGCCTCTACCGTAATTAAAATACATCAAGGCATTTTCAGACGCTTGGTAACTCAACGAAGCTTTAGGTTGCAATACATTCGCATCTCTTTTGTTCACGATAGCCTCGGGTTCACCAAAAAGTAAGGGCAATCTATCTTCTTGCTCGTAATTGTCGATATCATATCTAAGTCCAAATGATGCCGTCAACTTATCGTTTAGGCTATAATCTAAGAATCCGAAAAAAGCGATGGTATTGAAATCAACCGTATAATCAGTTACTGCCCAATCATCCGAAAAAGTTAAGTCAGACTGATAGAAGTTACGTTCTACATTTTGAAAAAAACCACCTACACTCCAATCTAATTTGGAAGCATTATTATTGTTGGATAATCTAAATTCTTGGTTGATTGATTTTGTATCATTAAATTCTCCTTGATCTAAGCCAAAAAAGTCAACAAAACCATCAAATGGCTCTTCCGTAAAGTCAAGATCACCAGTTGTATTCCTGTCTACTTTACTGTAGGAAGTAATGCTCTGTAATTTAGCCTTCCCTAAATTAAATTGAAGGTTGACACTCCCAAATAAATTTTTCATATCAGAATTTCCGAAAACATCCTGATGGATGACACTATTCTCATTCGTCGGATTTGGATTAATCCCAGCAAAAAAGGGTGCTCCACCCGAGCCTATACTTGCAGGGTCTATAGAATAATAGGTCGCTCCTGCATCCGTATTCATATACTGCAAGGTGGCAGTCGCTTTTACTTTGCTAGAAGGCGTAAGGATTACTTGACCCCTTAGATTCAAATCTTTGCTAAAATCTACTTTTTTATCAAGAAAAGTATTCGTTAATAGCCCATTAAAATTCTGGTACTTCCCTGAAATTCTATAGTAAGCCTTATCTTCTGTTATCGCACCAGAGGAAACCAACTGACCAGAATAATAGCCTCCATTACCCGCACCAATCTGAATATTATTTTTGCTTTCATTGGTCGGTTCTTTAGAATAGATGTTGATGGCTCCAGCAATAGCGTTTTTACCATATAAGGCGCCTTGAGGACCTTTTACCACCTCAATTAAGGCTAGGTCAAAAACTTCTTGGTTCAATAATGCTGGATCTGGAATAGTCACTCCATCCACGACAAAAGCTACAGGTGCATCCGAGTTCCTTATTTGTGGAATGCCTCGGATTACCAAAAAATTAACGCCTACAGCTTGAGATTCGCTCAACTTCATATTAGGCACCAATTCAGCGAAGTCCGCTACATTAGAAATACCTGCTTTTTCTATCCCCTCACTATTAAGCGCAGTTACGGACTCTGGTATTTTTTGAATAGAGGCGACTCGTTTTCTAGCTCTACCAACTACGCCAGAAAATCCTTTAACAACCACCTCTTCTAATGTTTCGGCGGATTCCGTTAGCGTAATATTCAATCGGCTTTTTCCATCCAATGGCATTTCTATATCCCCATATCCTGTATAAGTAATCATTAAGGTAGCATCGGCGGATGCTACGGTTAATTCATAATTTCCATTATAATCGGAAACCGTCCCATTATTGGTGCCTTTTTCAACGATTGTTGCGCCAATAAGCGTTTCGCCCGCCGCATCAACGATAGTTCCTGATACCGTTACTTGGGCATAGGAAAAAGTCGAAACAAGTAGAAATAATAAATAAGTATATTTTTTCATCCTATTAAGTTTTAAAATAAATGAAAGATTAAGCTAAAAAGAATGTGAACTTAGGGAAGAGTTAATTCTATTCGTTTATTTTTACTTATTTTTATTTTATTTAGTAATTCTATTTAAAAAATCAGAATAAATATGAAAAATCGGAAAAATGTAGAAAATAATACCCTTTTGGTGACGGGATATTGTTTTAAAATTTTATTAGCAATGATTTTAAAACAATTTAAAGAAGAACATAAAGAAAATGCAGCAGTTATTGGTCGGGTCACTCAACTGTATGGATTTGGGAATTATAATGCAAACCTGCCTAGTTTAGGGCAAACATTAGAAAAATTGACAGGCGAATTTATCAATGGCAAATACCTATATGATAAACAAAGAGAGCTACAAATGGGAAAACCTGTATTAAAGTTGAATGGTTATTATAAAACCGTCCTTTTTCAATATATTGGCTATGAAGGGATTGTCGATTTTACTAAAAAAGTGATTAAAGAGGAACAAGAAAAAGCTAGACAACTTGCCTTAATTCAAAATGATTCGCTCGAACAGAATTTCTTTTATGTGTGCTATTATTATGGAGAATTCAAAGAAGTGGTTAAATGTCAAGTGGTCGTATTGAATAATTGGAAAAACCTGCAATACACTTATTTATATCCACTGAAAAATGGGACTTTTAAAAAATTTCTAGCTTCTGGAACGGCTAAAAGGAGAGCGGATATCTTGCATGTGCGAACAAAGACATTGATGGATGGAAGGATGATAGATGGAGGAGAAGATATTTTATACGTTGGTCATACCGAACCAGGTACGAATGCTTTTATGTTAGGCGTATTTTCAGCATTTGACATTAATAATAGAGTAGTTGCAGGCAAAATAATTTTTGAAAAATGTGATTCCAAAGCGGAAATGATTGCTAAATCTACTACCTTAAAAATTCCTGCTTATATCGCACAAGAATTAAGAAATGTAAGAATTGAAAACGATGGGATTATACCTAATAGCACCTTTGATATTTCGTCCAAAAGCCCTTATAGCATTACTTATGATAAAATTCCTGGCAATTATACCTTCACCCTTTTTCAAGAAGAAAAACTACTAGGCGATTTCCAATTTTCGATTCATTCAGACACCTACAAATTAGCTTCTTTGACGGAAGGGGTATTAATCGTAAAAGATAATTTTGAATTGATTCAGAATGGTTCCGTTATTCATTTTAGTCTTCAACTGACGGGCATTGCTTTCTTTACTAGATTAGAAGTCTTTATTAAAACTTATTATTTAAACAAAGGCTCAGCGGATATTCGAGGGGTATTTAGTGGCTTGGATATTGAAAATCGCTTGATTAATGGAGCTGTTCAGGTAATTTATAAGCCTTGTCTTGCTAAATAATCCTAATTGTGTAACGGGCTAGTCAAGTGAGTCAAGTTATATAATGTCAGATAAATCGTAGCTTGTAAATTCATATCCAAGAAGAAAGTTTCCTCTGGATATGAATTTACAATTCATAATTTTTGAATCGATTAATCCTTTTATTTTGCCAAATCCAACGGCTCGTAATAACTCCAATTAGCATCATTAAGGTATTTCATTTTCGTTTTTCGACGCCATTGTTGAATCGCATAATCCGTACCTTTAAACGTCCAACTTTGTCGGCAGATATTCCAGTTGTCAGGTGCTAATTCCTCTGCTATAGCTAAATATTTTTGCGCATTTTCTTGGTCAGAAATACCTTCAAAATAAAGCCCCATTTTAAAGTAAGCATCTGCCAAAAAATCCTCGGTTGATTGCGAGCGAGTATTGGCGTTTAATTTTTCTGGCGCTTGTTTTAGGTGGTCGCCCAAGCCATTTTTGACCCAATCTATTGTTGCTTCTCCAAAAAGGGCGTCCCCAAAGGAATAAGGCTTTTTTTCTGTAGGAACAGTATGTTTAGCCGCATAAGCCGACTCATTGACCCGCACTATTTTACCTGTTTCATCTATCCAGGCCGCCGTCGGTACATTGACCCAACCGAATAAAGTGCTGATTTTATGAGTAGGGTCAACGATGCATTTATAAGTAGCATTGGCATCCGTAAACCAAACTTTAGCAACTTCTGGTCCTTCAGAATCTTCTGCCACACAGATAATTTCAAAATTAGGGTCATTTAATGTTTCATAAATGTCCTGCCATACTTTTACATCAAATCGACAACCGCACCAAGTGGCCCAAGTAACTATCAAGACTTTTTTTCCTTTTAAATCAGACAAACGAACGATTGCGCCATTAATATCGGCTATTTCAAAATCAGGAGCGATAGCAGATTCCAACATCGCCTTTCTCACTGCTGGAATTAAACCTAAACTCCAAACAGTTTTATCGACATTCGCCACACAAGCTTGTTCCAACCTATTCGCCAATTTATAAACATTGAGCCATTGATGACCTGCTGCTTCCTGTACAAATCCGTCTTCCAATAATGGAATACAAATATTTAGAGGGTCGTAACAAGCACCGCTTTTTTTAAGCTCAAAACCAGTGGCTGCTTTCAGTTCGGTTTTTTTTATCCATAAGTCATTACTATTGGTTGGTAGCGCCGTGATTTTTGTAGTGGTATCATTGGCAAGGAGGACTATTTCTTTTTTATGCATGTTCTTTTTTATGGTTTTATTACCCTAACTGCCCCTAATAAACAGGTCGGATAGTTTTTTGTATTAAAGGCTGTAAATATATGAATTTTATTTTCTTAGGAAAATTCCTGTTTTTTCTCTAGGTTAAAAATTGGCATGTCTCCTAATAAAAAATATAAACAAATTCAGTATGTTTACGTCCCCGATGGAAATCCTATACCTGATAAATTTTTAGAAAAATTAAGAGCGGAGGCAATACGATTAGTTCTCAACGAACTAGAATAAAGAGGGGTTTTTAAAACTCTTTCAATAAATTATTTTATGAAAATGCTATTAACCATACTAAAAATCCTACTTCCGTTCTTGATGGGAATAGGCATTACCGCCTATTATTTTTTGAAGCCCAAAGGAGAAACCAACGATGGCTGGAAATTAAGCGAACGATTTTTACCATTTCCCAGTCATGCAAGTCCAGCATTTAACGAGCTACTTAAAAAGGGAGGCGTGCCTAATTATCAGGTAAGACAAATGGTACCGCCTTCCAAAGCAATTTGGAAAAAACAGTTGCAGTCAATGGAATTAGCAAGGGCAGAAGGCATTGAAAAACAGGTCGCTGCATTGGATATTCAAATAGATTCGGTGAATTTAGGTGGCGTAGTGGTTAGGAAATTAATACCTGCTACAATTGATACCAACTTTGCCAATGCCATTTTTATACATATACATGGTGGCGCCTTTGTATTAAATGGAGGGATGAATAGTGTTAGAGAAGGACTAATCGTTGCGAATCGACTGAACATGCCCGTTTGGTCGATTGATTATCGAATGCCACCAGATTTCCCTTTTCCTGCAGCCTTAGAGGATGTGGTCAATGTCTATAAAGCAATCATTCGGGAACATCCAAATAAGCAGATAGTGATGGGCGGAAGCTCGGCAGGTTCACAATTGGTGATGGCAGCAACGCTACAATTAAAAGGGGAGAATATTAAACTCCCCAATGCCCTTCAATTAAGTACGCCGTGGAGTGATTTAACCAAAACAGGTGATAGTTATTATACCAATGATGGCGTAGACCAACTAATCGTTACCAATGATGGATTTTTGGAAGCTTGTGCTAAATTATATGCGAATGGGAAGGATTTAAAAGACCCTTTATTATCTCCTGTTTATGGCGATTTGTCGGACTTCCCACCTTCGCAACTTATTTCAGGTTCAAGGGATTTATTTTTAAGCAATACCATTCGGACGCATCGAAAATTAAGAGATGCTGGAGTGGAAGCAGATTTGATTGTATTGGAAGGTTTTTCTCATGCACAACATGTGCTATTTTACGATACACCAGAATCTATTGCTGTTTATAAGGATTTAGAACTTTTTTTGAAAAAGCATTTGTGATTTGCTAAATTTTTAGAATTTGTAATCTATAATTCCTTTATTTTAAATTTTGCCAATTTCTAGAACTTCACCCTTTACAATTTAACAAATGATAAAAGAAAAATTCAACTTAACTGGAAAAATTGCCATTATTACAGGCGCATCAAAAGGCATCGGAGAAGCGATGGCAAGAGGAATCGCAGAATTCGGAGCAACCGTTATTGTGAGTAGCCGAAAACAAGCAGCAGTAGATGCGGTTGCAGAGCAATTTCAATCCGAAGGATTATCCGCTTTTGGCATCGAATGTCATGTTGGGAATGCTGAACATCGAGAAATTTTAGTTAAAAAGGTAATGGAAAAATATGGCCGTATTGATATTTTAATTAATAACGCAGGAACGAATCCATATTTTGGCCCTATCCATGAAATGCCCGAAAATTTGTATCAAAAAACAATGGATGTCAATATCAATTCGGCAATGTCATTGAGTAATTTGGTGTATCCGATTATGAAAGCACAGGGTGGGGGAAGTATTATTCACATCAGTTCTATCGAAGGTTTTCATGCAACTAAACTAATGGCGGCCTATAATATTAGTAAAACTGCTTTGATTATGTTGGGAAAAAATCAAGCGATTGAATGGGGGAGGCATAACATTCGAGTCAATACGATTTGCCCAGGGTATGTCCGAACCAAATTGAGTGAAGCGCTTTTGTCCAATGAAGAAGTAGTGAAAAAATTTGAAGCCAATTGTGCTTTGGGTCGGTATTCGACACCTGATGAAATGGCGGGTTTAGCAGTCTTTTTAGCCTCTGATGCTAGTTCTTATATGACAGGGTCTACGCTTGTGAACGATGGGGGGTTATTGCATGCGCCGTTGTTCTAAAGCGTTTTAAAAGATGATTTTTGAGGATATAAATGGTCAAATAGCATGGCATAACTCACCGTGTTGTGTTATTGTTGACCGCTTGAAAGTAATACAACGCTGTGAGTTGTGCTGCATTTCGTTCAAAGAAATTAAAATGTAGGTTGATTAATGCTTGATCCAATTAATTTGCTGTATTTTTGTAGAAAAATTCCGTATGGTTTATTGGAGGTGTTTTTTAATATTGATGCTTACTACTTGTATGGCATTTACTTTTCAGGAAAATCCAGAGAATCATGCCTTATATATTAGTGTGGTGAAAATTGAACATAAAACAGGAGCAGCCACTGCTAAAATTCACATGCGTGTTTTTACAGATGATTTAAAAAGTGTGTTGCGGAATAAATTTGGCTACGAGGCTATTAGGGAAAAGGAGACGTTTTGTACGGATTATGAAAATTATATCAATCGATATTTTGAAAAACAATTTATTTGTTCGATAAATGATGGACAGACTAGTTTTAAACTCGCTGACTGTGAACGAACGGATGAAGTTTATCAGTTAACTTTTGAAATGGATTGTCCTGAAACTTGGACGACCGCTCAGATTAATGCAGGATTTTTTATGGAATTATTTCCAAAACAATCGAATGTCTTGCATGTGGAAGATGGAACAACTAAACGATTCGGCAGAGCCACCAAAGGAAATAAAATACTTAAAATAAGATTTTAATTTTTGAATGATGAACGATAAAGGATGAATGATGAATTGTTAGATTTACAGAATTAACAAGGTCTAAATATCCGAAACAAAAGTAAGGTATCATGGATGTATAATATTTTAGGTAAGCATCATTCTATTTGCTGAGCATCTAATTTATCATTTATAGTTCATCATTCATCATTTTACAACATATAACTTATTCAATGATTCCATTAGGAACTTATTCAACTTTAACGGCAAAACGACAATTACTACAGGGCATTTATTTAGAAGATGGAGAAGGAGATGAAGTACTTTTACCGAATAAATATATTCCAAATGGTCTGCAACTAGAAGATGAAATTTCTGTTTTTGTTTACACAGATTCAGAGGATAGAATTATTGCAACCACTATAAAACCCAAAATACAATTACATCAATTTGCCTGCCTAAGGGTTAATCAAGTCAATAACATTGGAGCTTTTCTGGATTGGGGCTTAGAGAAAGACTTATTTGTGCCTTTCAAAGAGCAAAAATTGAAAATGAAGGAAGGCAATGAGTACATAGTTTATCTTTATAATGATGAAGAATCAGATAGATTAGTCGCTTCTGCTAAAATTTTTAAATATTTAAGCAATGAGGAATTGACGGTCAAGGAAGGGGAACAAGTCAATTTATTGATAGCGGAACCTACTGATTTAGGCGTGAATGTAATTATTAATAATCTACATCGTGGATTGATTTATAGAAATGAGATTTTTCAAAATTTAGAATTAGGTGACCAGATAAAAGGATATATTAAAAAAGTAAGAGAAGACAATCGATTGGATGTAAGTCTACAAGCACAAGGCTTGCCAAATATCGAACCAAGTGCGATTAGAATTTTGGATTACTTGACAATGAATCAAGGTTTTATGACTTTGACGGACAAAAGTCGTCCAGAAGAAATTATGGCAAAGCTGCAAATGAGTAAAAAATCCTTTAAAAAAGCATTAGGGAGTTTATATAGACAAAAACTAGTGCGGTTAGAAAAAAATGGGACGTATTTAATTTAATTGGGGATAGTTTCAATTTGCCAAACTTCTAATGGATCTCCAGAATTAGCATATAAAGTGGCAATAGATTTTTGCAAGACAGGATGAATAAAATTGGGCGCAATTTCTGCTAAAGGAGCTAAAACAAAATTTCTTTCTGCTAAAAATGGATGAGGAATAGTTAGTTTTTTACTAGTAATAATTTGATTATCAATGAATAATAGGTCAATGTCAATGATTCTAGTAAACCATTTTTGGGTTCGAACCCGACCCATTTGTATCTCTATTGCTAAAGCCGTTTCTAAAATTTCGATAGGTGATAAATTTGTTTCTACCAGCAATGCTTGATTGAGGAAATCTGGTTGATTTTCAATCCCCCAAGCTTTGGTTTCGTAAATAGAAGAAAGGGCTAAAATCGGGCCGATTTGTTTAGAAATAGCAGCAATCGCTTTTTCCAAATTATGATACCTATCACCAATGTTACCACCGATACTAAAGAATACTTTATGCAATCGTTATTTTTTAAATTCAATAATTGAGAGAGCGTTTCTTTTTTTAGACCAATGAGTTATAACTTAAGTCACAATAAATCAAGCACATTTTCTGGCGGTCTGCCCAAAACGGCCTTTCCATCTTTAACAACGATTGGTCGCTCTATTAGTTTTGGATACTCCATCATAATATCAATCCATTCCGCTTCTGAAACTTCCTTTCCTTTGAATTGCTCTTTATAAATCTTTTCTCCTTTTCTCAATAATTGGGAAGGCTTGATATTTAATTGCTTCACCAATGTTTGTAATTCCCTTTTAGACGGCGGTGTATCTAAATACAACACAATTTCAGGTTCAATCCCCTGTTCTTTCAGTAAATTTAGGGTTTGCCGACTTTTACTGCATCTTGGATTATGGTATATTTTCATGTTTTTATTTTTTAGAAGTTCATCGTTCATCATTTATAGTTCATCGTTCCTAGCATTATTTATCCAACAAATCTGGTCGACGCTCTTTCGTTCGTTTAAATGATTGTTCATCTCTCCAATCATCAATTTTTTTAGCATGCCCACTCAATAAAATATCAGGTACTTTTTGTCCTCTAAAATCGGCTGGTCTAGTATATACAGGAGGAGCTAATAAATCATCTTGAAAAGAATCAAATAAAGCGGAGGTTTCATCATTTAGTACGCCAGGAATTAATCGCCCGATAGAATCCACTAAAACGGCTGCAGGTAATTCTCCACCAGATAACACAAAATCGCCAATGGAAATATCCATCGTGATGTAATGCTGTCGAATGCGTTCATCTACGCCTTTATAATGGCCGCAAAGCAATAACAAATTGTCATAAAGGGATAATCTATTAGAAAGGGACTGATTTAATCGAGTACCGTCAGGTGTTAAGTAAATAATTTCGTCATACTTCCGCTCCGCCATTAATTGGTCAAAACAATTAGCAATTGGCTCACACATCATCACCATGCCTGCACCACCACCATATTGGTAGTCATCTACTTGTCGATTTTTGCCTAGCCCAAAATCCTTTAAATCGTGAATGACCACTTCTAATAAACCACGGTCTTGTGCCCGTTTCATTATGGAGTGTTCCAATGGACTTTTAAGTAAATCAGGTTGTACAGATACAATGTCTATTCTCATGGGGCAAAGTTAAGGAGAAGGTAGCGAGGTAACAAGGAGAAAGGGGGGCAAGGTGACATGGAAGTAAAATGCGTCCAACCTTTTAACCTTTCCACCTCTTAATCTTGCAACCCTCCCTATTATTCCCTACATTTGGTAATTATTGAGAAAACGAAAAGAAACGACACAATGCTTCCAATTACCAAAGCTTATTTGACGAATCACAATCGGCCTGCGCTTAAAAAGCGACAGTTTTATTCTATCCGTAAATTAAAAGGGATTATTGCCCACTGGACGGCCAATACTGGCTGGGGGGCTAATGCTCGAGCCAACCGAAATTATTTTAATACGACGCCAAGAAAAGCCTCTGCACATTATATCGTAGATGACCATTCCATTATTCAATGTTTGCCAGATAGTGAGGTGGGCTATCATGTGGGAGCTAGGAGTTATAAACCAATTGGTAAGGAAATTTTGGAAGGAAATTTAACGCCCAATTTTTTCACGATTGGTTTTGAAATGTGTGTGAATATGGACGGGGATTGGGATAGAACCTACCAGCATTCCGTAGAATTAGCCCAATATTTATTGAATAAATACAATTTTACGATTAATGAATTATATCGGCATTATGATATAACAGGGAAACTTTGCCCTCGAATGATGATTGATGAAAAAGATTGGCAAGCCTTTAAACGGGATGTCAATGCAGGACTAAAATTCCAAATTGAACACCCTGTAAAACAAGGCTTGGTTAATACGAATGACTTAAATGTTCGGAAAGGCCCTGGTATTCAATATTCGATTATCAAAGTATTGAACCAAGATGATAAAGTAGAAATTTACGAACAGGTGGGTAATTGGTATCGAATAGAAGATGATAATTGGGTGCATAAACATTATATAGAAATTACTTTTACTCAAAAAAGAGGCATCGTAGAAGACCCGACAGGATTGAATGTCCGTTCTGGCCCAGGTATGCGGTTTCCAGTAGTGGAAACGATTCCAGATGGGACAGATGTGGTCATTGAAAATAGAGTAGGGAATTGGTATCAGTTAGATGACAAAAAATTTGCTTACCATAGTTTAGTGAAAATTATTGAAGTTAAAACGGGTAGAGTCAAAGAAGCTGGGTTTTTGAATGTTCGGAAAGGTCCAGGAACGAATCATTCCATTGTTAAAAAATTACAAGATGGGGCTTTAATGGAGATTTTTGAAACGAAGGGTAAGTGGCTGCGCATTGGTGCGGATGAATGGGTGCATGGGGCTTATGTGGAGATTATTGAGTAAAAGAGAAGTGAGAGGTCAGATCGTTTATTACATAAACTGTCAGAAGTCAGATAAGTTAGTAAATTAACTATTGATATTCAAGGATTTGCAAACATGGCGTCTGACTTCTGACAGAAAAATTTATTTTTCGGTCTGACTTCTCACTTCTCTTTTATTCCAACAACTCATTAGGCAACTGCTTAGAAGTCTTAGCTCCCAAATTTTTAATCTTTTCCGCCCGACCAATCAAGGTATCACCAAACTTTTTAGAATCCACCAATTTATTCATCGCATCACCGTAAGCCGCTTGAGTTTGCTGAATTCGATTGCCAATATTTTTTAAATCGTCTACAAAATTGACAAATTTATCATAGAGTAAACCACTTTGTCGAGCAATTTCTAGTACATTTTTCTTTTGTTTTTCCTGTTTCCAAATAAAGGAAACGGTTCGCATGGTGGCGAGTAAGGTAGAGGTGGTCACTAAAACGATATTTCGGTCTAAAGCTTCCATAAATAAGTTACCGTTTTTTTGTACTGCTACAGAAAATGCGGCTTCGATAGGAATAAACATCAATAAATAATCGGGCGAATTGATTTGATATAATTGGGTGTAATTTTTACTCCCTAAATCTTTGATATGGTTGCGAATACTTTCAACATGTAAATTTAGGAAGGTTTTTTCTTGTCCTTTTTCGGTGGTATTAAAATATTGTTCATAAGCTTTTAAAGACACTTTAGAATCAATAATTAGATGTTTGCCATCGGGCATATTAATAATAAAATCAGGTCGTTTTTTATTACCTGCTTCATCTGTATAAGTGGATTGAGTGGAAAAATGGATGTTTTGTTCTAAACCCGCTTTTTCTAACAGCGTTTGCAGTTGAAATTCTCCCCAGTCTCCTTGAATTTTTGAATCTCCTTTTAAAGCACTTACCAAATTGGCGGCATCCTCACTTAACTGAATATTTAAATCTTTCAGTTGTTCAATTTCCCTTTTTAGTGAAAATCGTTCTTTGGTTTCATCGAGGTATTTTTGATGAATACTTTGTTCAAAATCATTGATTTTTTCCTTTAAAGGAGATAAAATCTGATTCATTTGAACTTGGTTCTGCGCGGTAAATTTTTGACTATTTTCTGCTAAAATTTTATTGGCTAAATTTTCAAATTCCAGTTTAAATCGTTGTTGTAATTCGTCAACTTCTTCTTTTTGTTGAGCCAATCGCTCTTCAAGATGCAAGACATTTTGCTCTTTACCTGCAACTAATTTATTTAAGCGAATGATTTCTTGGTCTTTTTCATTTAAATCTGCCCTAAATGTATCATTTTGAATTTGTAAAGCCTCAAATACTTCTTTGGTAATATATTTTGCTCGTATTTCTTGCTCAGAAACATATCCTTTAGTAAAATGCTGTTTAAAAAATAACCAGAGGATAAGTCCAAGGAGTATCCAACCTATGACTAATAAAATAACGACTTGGGTTAATTCCATTGTAAGGTATTATTGTTTGTCAGTTGTGTAGTTGTTGGTGCTCACTTTTGTGGCTTGTCAACGTTTTAAAAGTAATCGTCATTATCAGCAGTAGACTTAATAGAAGGGTATTTGAATTCAAGGTCAAAAGTAATTGAATTTTTCTAATTTAAGCGGTTTATTAAATTTTGAAAAAGCTGAAAAGTAGCTTAGACGGCTGGTCTGAGTAGCACACTATGAAACAACTCAGACCAGCCGTCTAAGCTACATTAACTATTATTTTTTATATTTATCATTCAGACCGATACCTTGTAAAATCATCGGAATTATTTTCTGCATTCGCTTTTCTTTGGTTTCCATTCTTTTAGCGGAACAGATATAGTCGGCAAAATCTCTTTTATTGGTTAGACTAAAAGTTTCAAAATGAGTAGCTAATAAGCTATTGTTAGTCAATGCAGTTTGTAATTCTGGCGGAATAACTAAGGGTTTTTTAGTTCTGGTAGGCTTAATAACTTTACCATCTTTTTGATTTTGAATAGCTTCTTCAATATAAGCCAAGAGGGCTTCCTCATTAATATCGGCTATGGACGTAAAACGCCATTGCCGCATCGCCTTGGTTTTCCCTGCTTGCGCATTCGTCAGTACTTTAAGGTTATCCCTGAGCGTCCCACCTTGAAAAAACCAGACACCAAAATACTCCTTAAAAGCCCCAATTGCGACAATATTTTTACCATTTAAAGTATAAGTAGGGAACATCCATTTTATCGTTTCTTGTAAACCAGTTGATAAAATTAATGCCCTAAGTAATTCTAGTGCTGCTTGCCATTTTTCATGATTCGCAATATAAGCATCAACATTTGTCGGTTTTTCCATGGTCTATTTTTGTAATCCTAAAATATTTGATATTTTCACCCAAATAAAACGAATAACTAGCTATAATGCAAGATTATAGCTTGGTTTTCTAATTCATTTTCATCAGACAAAAATTTATACAATGAGATTTTTACTCTTTTACATTGCCTTTTTCTTAATTGGCAATATAAATGCCCAAACAGTATCTATTCAAAAGTCAGCGGCTTTAACAGCAACTACACCCGAAGATGTTGGTATGTCTTCCGAAAGATTAGCCAGAATTGATGCGATGTGCGAAAAAGCGATTGCCAATAAGGAAGTGCCTGGTATGGTCGCATTGGTTGCTAGAAAAGGAAAGATTGTGTACCATAAATCTTTTGGTACAGCAGACCATACAGCCAATCGGCCTTATGCCAATAATGATATTTTTAGAATTGCCTCTCAAACAAAGGCGATTACTTCGACGGCTGTCATGATGTTGTGGGAAGAGGGGAAATTTAGATTGGATGACCCGATTTCCAAATATATCCCTGCCTTTAAAAATCAACAAGTTTTAAAATCCTTTAAATATGCAGATACTTCTTATACAGCAATTCCTGTCAAACAAGAAATAACCATTCGACACTTATTAACGCATACTTCTGGTTTAGGATATGGCGTCATTGATGGAGATGAACGGATTAAAATGCTGTATCAAAAAGCAGGGGTTACAGATTTATTTACGACGAAACCAATTACCATCAAAGAGAGCGTTTTAAAATTAGCCAAATTGCCTTTACATCACGAACCAGGGACAAAATACGTCTATAGCGAAGGATTAGATGTATTAGGATATTTTATAGAAGTTATGTCAGGGATGCCATTTGATGAATTTTTAAGAACCAAAATTTTTGACCCATTAGGGATGAATGATACTTGGTTCTATTTACCTTATCAATTGCATGACAAATTAGTACCCGTCCAATATGCTAAAGACGGAAAATGGACAAATTTTCCAACTACTTTCTATGACCCAGATTATCCTAAAAAAGGTGCTAAAACCTTTTTCTCTGGAGGCGCTGGCTTATCAAGTACTGCTAAAGATTATGCGACTTTCCTACAAATGTATCTAAACAAAGGAGAGTTGAATGGTAAACGATTATTGAGTAGAACCACGGTTGACGCCATTTTAAGCAATCAAGTTGGAGACCTTTGGGGAGATACTAATTTTTATGGCTTAGCTTTTGGCATTACAGGTGAAAAAGGAGCAGCTAAAGGCGGAGAAGGTAGCGAAGGTTCTTTCTGGTGGGGCGGTTATTTTAATACCAATTATTTTGCGGATCCCAAAGAAGATATTATTGGGATTATTATGAAGCAAACCCAATGGACAGGGAATGATAATACGACTTGGCGGTTTAAATTATTGGTGGGGCAAGCGGTTGATGATTAGCAAATTTAATTCAAAATGTAAAATTCTAAATTTAAAAGTGAGCGCCAGCAAATAAAGCCTTAAATACTCAATATAAGGTTCTTAATTTTCGACCTGTTTTTGCTGTCCTCACTTTAGAATTTTACATTTTTAATTTTAGATTTTTTTCCTACTGCCTGTAACCAAAGCTAAACTCAGTCGTCTTCCACAAAATATGAGCACCGAACAATTTAAAAAAGACATATTATCCTTACAAAATAAGCTATACCGATATGCTTTGAGTATCGTCTTTGACGCCGATTTGGCAAAGGATATTGTACAAGAGGTGTTCTTAAAAGTTTGGACCAAAAGGGTCGAATTAATTGACATAACGAATAAAGAAGCTTGGTGTGTCAGAATTACTCGAAATTTAGCTTTAGATAAGTTGAAAGCAGCGAATCGAAAAAATGTAGATTTAGCATTCGCAGCCAACCATTTTGTCGGAGATGCCAGCCCAGCTATGCAAGCAGAGGAAAACGATTTGATTGCGTCTATTTATGAAGCAATGAAAGATTTATCCCCTCAACAAAAAGAAATATTTAGACTGAGAGATTTACTGGGATATACGAATAAGGAAATAAAGGAATTAATGGATTTAAATGATAGCCAAGTAAAAGTGAACTTATTTAGAGCGAGACAGAAAATTAAAGCAAAACTTGGAAAATTAATTAATTATGGAAGCTAAAAAACAGTCGGAATTAGCAAAAAAATATTGGGAAGGACAAACGTCGAACTTAGAAGAAAAGGCTTTGTTGAACAGTCAATTAAATGGCGTAGAAGAAGCGGAGAAAGCCCATTTCGAGCAGTTAAAACAATTTTCTAACTTATCCTTAGACGCCTCTTTTGAGGACGAATTGATGGATAAGATAAATCAGGAAAAACAAGCGGTTGTAAGACAATTAATCCCTTCCTTTGTTTGGAAAGTTGCCGCAACAGTAGTAATTGGTTTATCGACTTATTTTTTATACCAACCGATGCCAGTAGTGGAAGAGATGACCCAAATTGCAGCCTTAGAAGAGGAAGACCCAGAAAAAGCTTTTGAAATGACCAAACAGGCTTTATTATTAATTTCTTCCAAGTTAAATAAGGCATCCAAAGTAGATTTGCCCCTCAATAAATTTGAAGAAACTAGAGCGAAAATTCAAGAGAAAGAAAATAGTTAGTACTTAAAAGTTGCGATGTTGCCCTGTCAGTGAAAGGACATCTCAACAAAAGAGTAAGATTTCACCCGATTAAATAATTAAAATTTTATTATCATGAAAAAAACCTTGGTATTAAGCCTAATGACCGTGTTTAGTTTGTCCCTTTTTGCTCAGCAAAATGTCATTGACAAATACTTTAAAGCACATTATGACAACCCTGCATTTGATAAATTTGAAGTAACCGAAAAGACCTTTGATTTAGTAGAAGAAATCGAAACGGAAGATGCCGAAGAACAGAGAGTACTAACAGCATTAGCTAATATTGATGGCATCAAAGTATTAGCAAATAAAGAAACAGCAATTGGTGGAGAATACTATCGGGAAGCAATGGACAAATTAATTCCAGATACAGATTATGAAGACTTAGTAATACTAGAAACCGATGGCAATGAGATTCGGTTTATGATAAGAGAAAATGAGGAAGGGATTCAAGAGTTTGTAGCGATTGTCCATGCAGACCAAAGTTTTGTCATTGCTTCTTTACACGGTACAATTGATGTATCCAGTTTATCAAGAATGATGGAAGTGATGAAAAATGGTGGTGGTGATTGGTTAGGCAATTTTAATAACCTTCATTCCGAAGAAATTATCATTGGGAAACCATCTATTCAACAACAAAATACGAGCGCCTTATCAAAAGTAAGTATTAATGATATTAAGCTGAATATTTTCCCGAACCCTGCGACTGATTATATTAATATCGCAACGGAGGGTGGTGTTTCTGCTAAAATGAATATTGGATTTTATTCTTTATTAGGTAAAGAAATCCAATCAGCAGGTACGATTAATTTACCGCATAAAATGGATTTAAAAACCTTACCAGGCGGGACTTACTTCTTGCGTATAACAGACGAAACAGGCACTTACAAAAATTTTAAAATAGTAAAGCCTGTTGGAAGTAGTAATAATTAGGGATAAATAATCTAAGTTGCGTTAAATTGTTTTATTGTTAAATGGCTATATTGTTCTAGGTTAAAATCTACCTTTAGTCAACATTTTCGGTCGTTTTAACAATATAACCATAAAACAATATAGCCATTTGGATTTTCTGCAACTGAGGTTAAATAATAAAACCAATTTAATAGTGTAGAGATAAAAAAGACAAATAATATTCAATATTCTGGCAAAATGCTGTAAAGGTCTCTTTTCTCTAATCTCTGCTTTCTATTCTAAATAGATTAAAATAATTTTCTAAAATCTAAAATAAATCATGAAGAAAGGAATCATATTTTTATTCGTAGGGCTTTTCGCAGTTAGTTTACAAGCCCAAAATAATGCAATTAGTAAGCATTTTTCTAAATTTCAAAGAGACACCAGTTTCACCAAAGTAACGGTAACTAGCAGAATGTTCTCTTTATTTACTGAGATAGAAGCGGAAGATGCAGATGAAGAAGAAATTTTGAAAGCGATGGCAAAGCTAAAAGGGATTAAAGCCATCGTAAAGAATAATTCAGATAATAGCAAAAAACTATATTTTGATGCAGTAGACCTGATTCAAAATGATGGCGGTTATGAAGAATTAATGACCGTAGAAGATGCAGGAGAAAACATCCAATTTATGATTCGAGAAGAGGGCGACCAAATTAGTGAATTACTGATGATAATTGGTGGTAATGAAAATTTTATGGTGATGACTTTATATGGAGAAATTGACCTGAATACGATTGCTAAACTATCAAGAGTTTTAAAAATAAATGGCATGGAAGCTTTCCAAGCTTTAGATAAAGATAGCAATAAGAAAAAGGAAAAAAGGAATGAGGAAAAAAAGAATTAAATAAAATTAGATATAGCGGGTAATTTTTTAAAATCATTTCCTGTTAAGCATACATTTAGATTTACTAAAACCTTTAGGATTTAGTAAATCTTTTTGTATTTAAAAAGCATTTATTAGGGTTTTTATTTACCTAATAAGTGTTTTTTATATATTGTAAATTAATTGACAATCAATTAGTTAAGCCAGTTTTTATAGAGGTTGTCATTAGTCGATGAAAACAGTTGATTTGTAGGTTTAGTTTTAAAATAAATCTTCTTTTTAATACCTTTGAAAGGTCAACGAAATCCTATTTTAGCAATTTATTGATAAGTTTATCTAGACCCTATATGAAGCATTTTTTCCTTGTTTTTACCCTTGTATTTACTGCCTATTTTGTGGGTATTGCTCAAAGTAAAGTATTGAAGGAATTGAAAGATAGTAATGCGATACAGCTCCATTTATTTTTTACGCCGAGTACGCTAAGAATGTTAAATTTTCAGGATGACCCCGGTTATAATGAAATGGTTAGAGGTGTGGAAAAATTACATTTTTACTTGATGAACCCAAGCAATTTTTCAATCAATGATTATTTTGATACTGCAGAACGCTTATTAAAAGAAGAAAATTATGAAGAATTTATTATTTGGGATGGAGACGGCGATGAGTTTCAGGTTTTAGGAAAACCAACCGAAAAAGATATGATTGGTTTGGCAAGTTATGCCGATAGGCATTATATATTTAATTTAAAAGGAACGATTGATTTGATGAAGTTACCTGATATTTATGAAAAAATGACAACGCAAGATTCCACGATGGATAATGGTATTAGTTTTATTGTTGATATGATAAAAAATGATGATAACGATAGGATTCGACGAGAAAAAAGGCGGAAGGAATGGGAAGAAAGAAGCCGAAAAGAAGCCGCAGAAGCCAAAATTCAAGCAGACAGTATTCGGTTGGATAGTATAAAAAATAACACGATTAAACCCTAAAAAATAATATAATTGATTGTATTAAGCACCCAGAATTTAACGAAAAAATACAGCCGACTTACTGCTTTAGACCAACTCAATTTTGAGATACAGACAGGGATGATTTTTGGTCTATTAGGCCCTAATGGTAGTGGGAAAACGACTACTTTGGGTATGATATTGAGCGTTCTAAAACCAACATCAGGCACCTTCCAATGGTTTGAAAAACCGCCTTCCGCAGCGAGTCGTAGAGAGATTGGCGCTATCCTAGAAATTCCATGTTTCTATCCGTATATGACTGCGGAACAAAATCTACAAGTTGCTGCTAAAATAAAAAAATGTCCTACGGCTAATATTGCTCCTACGCTTAAAACGGTCGGTTTGTATGAACGAAGAAATGACCCTTTTAAAACCTATTCTTTGGGGATGAAACAACGGTTAGCTATAGGCGCTGCTTTATTGGCTAACCCTCCTGTTTTAATTTTAGATGAACCAACTAATGGACTTGACCCTCAGGGGATTGTAGAGATTAGAGAACTAGTGATTCAAATCGCTAAATCGGGTAAAACTATCATTTTTGCCAGCCATTTATTGGATGAAGTGCAAAAGGTTTGTACGGATTTTATGGTGCTAAAAAAAGGTAAAAAATTATTTCAAGGAAATGTAAAAGAAGCCTTATCTGACCAACGCATGGTGGAGGTAGGTGCTGAAAATTTAGCCGATTTACAAAATGCTTTTAGTAATTATCAGGGCATTTCAAAACTAGAAATTAAAGATGACTTATGCTTGTTGACTGCACTTCCAGAAATTACAACGAATGACATAAGTCGGTATCTTTTTGATAAAAAAGTCATTATTAACCATTTAGTTGAACGAGAAGGAAGTTTAGAGAAACAATTCCTTAAAATATTAGCCGAGAAATGAAGAGATTACTCCAAATAGAATGGTTAAAACTAAAGCATTATCGCCCATTTTGGGTGTTAACGGGGCTTTATACAGTTATGGTAAGCTTAATTTGTATTGGTGTTCATTTCTTTTTTGCTTATCTAAAAAGAGAAGGTGCTGATATTAATGGGTTTGACCCAACGATGTTTCCTTTTTATGATTTTCCAGATATCTGGCAAAACATTACCTATATTGCGACTTGGTTCAAATTATTTTTAGCTTTTATCGTCGTGATATCTATTGCCAATGAAGCCACTCACCGAACTCTTCGGCAAAATATTATAGATGGCATGAGTAAGAAAGATTGGTTGGCTTCCAAACTTTTATTAATCGTCGCTTTGGCAGTAGCAGCGACTCTTTTATTATTTGTATTAGGAATTATTACAGGATTAATTTATGGTCATCCTGAAAGTTATACTTCCATTTTTGATTCTACCGAATTTCTATTGGCTTATTGTTTGGAAGTCATTACGTATTTAACCTTTGCTTTTTTGGCAACGCTTGTTATTCGGCGTTCAGGCATCGTGATTGTCGCTTTAATGATGTATACCTTGGCATTCGAACCATTAACAACCCTTTTCTTAACAAATTTTCCAGATTCTTTGTCTAGTTATGCCAAGATGCCCGAAATCTTGTCCACAGCCGCCGCTTTTTTCCCAATCCGAGCCATCAATAATTTGATCCATGTGCCTTACCAAAGATGGGTATTACAAGAGATTCAAGACTATGTTTCCTTTACAGAAGTATTGATTGTTTTGGGGTGGTTGGCTTTTAATATTCGTGCTTGTTATTGGTTATTGCGGAAAAGAGATTTATGATTAATTTGCATTCAAAGTAGCCAAAACTTTCTTTTCAAAACCTTCATAATTTAAAGAACCAGTAATTGTCTCTATTTTTTCCCCCTCTGAATTAAATAAAAAAGAAGTAGGAATAACTCCCAGCCACAACGGGTCAATTTTATTGATAATGGTACTTGGGTCTTCTGTACCAATAACATAATAATCCATAGAAAACCCTTTGCTTTTCCAATAAGGAAGGACCAAACTATCCGCTTTTGCTAATTCATCTAAAGATAAAGCGATGATTTTCACCCCTTTATTCTGATAGTTTTGATGCAATTTTTCTAAGGCAGGCATTTCGTGAATACAAGGTTTGCACCAAGTTGCCCAAAGGTTCACTAAAGTTACTCTCCCTTTTTGTGCGCTTAATAATTGTTGCAACTCCGTTTCATTTTTGACTACAGACAAGGTCGCTACTTTGGGAATGTTTTCCACTGAGGTAATAAGTTGCTCAACTGCTACTTTTTTAGGTTGACAGCCTATTAAAATGAACGCACCTAAGAAATAGACCCAAAAAGACTTTGATAAGAGCATAAATTATTTTTTGAATTAAATAGTTGAACAAAGCAATTTTAAAATTAAGAATGGAAGATACAACCATTTCTGGACTTTTAGAAAATAGATAATAATTTACCTTTTTGGTTATAAAATTTACTCATTTAAAAATTTCTTATTATTTATAATTTAATAAATTTAAGCACTTTTAAAAAGAATCATCAACAATTATAAATATGGCCTCAAAAGGACAAAGGTCGTAAATTTAGAGCATGAAAGAATTCTTTTTTCAAAACCATGCATTTGATTCTATTCATTTACTAAAGGGACTTAAAATAAATATTTACCTTTGCGTTTTTTAAATGGATAGCTCGTATAATACATAAAAAGCATGCAAAATATAACAGTAATCGGCGCAGGAACAATGGGAAACGGAATCGCCCATATTTTTGCAATGAAAAATTTTAGCGTAACTTTAGTGGATATATCTGAAACTGCTTTGGAAAAAGCAATAACCACTATCGGCAAAAATTTAGACCGAATGGTGCGGAAAGAAAAGATTTCAGAAGCAGATAAAGCGGCTACTTTGGGAAATATTACAACTAGTACGAACTTACCCGAAGGTGTTAGTAATGCAGATTTAGTGGTAGAGGCGGCAACTGAAAATGTGAATTTGAAGCTCAAAATTTTTAAGCAGATTGACGAAAATGCACCAGCGAAGGCTGTTTTAGCAAGTAATACTTCTTCTATTTCTATTACCAAAATTGCAGCAGTTACGAATAGACCAGAAAAGGTAATTGGCATGCACTTCTTTAATCCAGTTCCAGTAATGAAATTGGTAGAAGTAATTAATGGTTATGGAACAGATAAGTCAGTAACTGCGGATATTATGGAATTATCCAAGAAATTAGGGAAAGTTCCTGTAGAAATTAAAGATTACCCAGGATTTGCAGCGAATAGAATGTTGATGCCTTTATTGAATGAAGCCTTTTTTACCTTGTATGAAGGGGTAGCAGGCGTAGCAGAAATTGACACCGTGATGAAATTAGGCATGGGGCATCCAATGGGGCCATTGCAATTGGCAGATTTTGTAGGATTAGATGTTTGTTTGGCGATTTTAAATGTATTACATGATGGATTTGGTAATCCAAAATATGCACCTTGTCCACTTTTAGTAAATATGGTGACGGCTGGTAAATTAGGAAGAAAATCAGGCGAAGGATTTTATAATTATAAGGAAGGCGGAAAAGATTTAGTGATTGCAACGCAATTTGTCTAACTGATTTTCAATGTTTGCTTTTTAGTTTAAAGCTAATAGTAGGTTTTCAAGGAGGTAACATGGTTATAATTAGGTGGTCAATAAATATATTTTTCTACTTTATTCTATGCCTGTTGAAAATTGAAAATTAAAAATTACAATAATGTCAAACTATAAATACGATCTAAGAGGCGTTTCTGCAACCAAAGACGAAGTTCATGAAGCTATCAAAGGCTTAGACCAAGGACTTTATCCCAATGCTTTTTGTAAAATATTACCCGATGTAGCTGGTGGAGACAAGGATTATGTAAACCTAATGCATGCGGATACGTCTGGGACAAAAACCAGTTTGGCTTATTTGTATTGGAAAGAAACGGGAGATGTATCTGTATGGAAAGGGATTGCCCAAGATGCCTTAGTGATGAATTTGGATGATATGGGTTGCGTAGGTTGTGTAGATAATATTTTATTATCTTCTACGATTGGTCGAAATAAAAATTTAATCACGGGAGAAGTTATCACTACTTTAATTCAAGCAACCAAAGCCTTAACCGACCAATTAGCCAATTATGGTATAAATGTGCATTCTGCTGGTGGAGAAACAGCAGATGTTGGAGATATTGTACGGACCATTGATGTAGGATACACGGCTTTTGCTAGAATGAGTAAAGCAGATTTAATCGTTAATAATATCAAACCGGGCAATGTAATTGTGGGATTAGCGTCTTATGGTCAGGCAACTTATGAAACGGAGTATAATGGAGGAATGGGGAGTAATGGATTGACTTCTGCTCGACACGATGTTTTAGCTAAAGAATATGCTAAAAAATACCCAGATAGTTATGACGCTAATACACCTGATGAAGTAGTTTACATTGGGTCTAAGAAACTAACAGATAAAGTGGATATTGATGGCCAACAGATTGATGTTGGAAAATTAATTCTATCGCCAACGAGGACCTATTTGCCAATTATCAAAGCCATATTAGATGAGTTTAAAGGACAGATTGATGGGATGATTCATTGTACAGGCGGCGGGCAAACTAAGGTCATTAAGTTTGTAGATAAAGTACATATCATTAAGGATAATTTATTGCCGATTCCACCACTTTTCCAAATGATTAAAGCCGAATCAGATACAGATTGGCGAGAAATGTACCAAGTTTTCAATATGGGACATCGTTTGGAATTATATGTCGAACCAGCTATTGCAGCTAGAATTATTGAGATTTCTAAATCCTTTAATGTGGACGGACAAATAATTGGTAGGGTAGAAGAGTGTGAGGAAGCAAAGGTTACAATCGTTGCGCCAGACGGTCGGAAAATGGATTACTATAACTAAGTAATTCAAGTTGCGGATAATTACTGTATGGCTATATTGTTTTATTGTTACAGCGTAGAATAACCCTTAATTCGATATTTTTTTAGTTCCACTCACAATATAACCATACTTGAATGATTGATTGTCTTGAGGATTCTTCAATCCTTGTACTTAAACTATTTAAAACTAAGCAAAAAGCCATAAAAACGATTAAATTTGAGCAATTAATTAAGCGAAAAGCAAGTTATTTATTAGTTTGCATAAAAATTGAGGTACAGCTCGGTAAGTAGCAATAAAATGTTTAGAGAAATACTACAAATTAGGTTAAGACTATGCGTGTGCTTATATGTGATGATATGGGCCAATTTCGTATATGGGCAATCAAACCTAACTAATCCTACAGTCATATTTTGTGGTAAAATTACACAAGCAGATTCTAGTCAAGATATTACACTGCGTTTTTATAAAGACTTTCTCACCTTTGAAGAAATAACCTATTCTGCTCCAATAATTAATGATTCTTTTTATTTAAAAATTCCATTCAAAGAAAATACTTCGGGCTTTATTGCTTTAGGAAGCATCAATGTGCCTGTTTTTATTGAAAAATCGGATAGCATCTATGTTCAATCAGTCGCCAATTCGTTTGCAGATTCGCTGACTTATAAGGGAAAGGGGAGCTTAGCCAATAATTATTTAAAGCAAACTTTTTTAATTTTTGATGCGAATGATGCCAAGAAAATAGCGAATGGAATGGCAAAGAATACCGCCACAGGATACCAAAAATTATTAAGCGATTATAAGCAACAAAAATTAGCTTTTTTAGATACTTTTTTAGTCCAAAGAGACACTCAGTTTACAAAGCCTTTTAAGGAATATGTATTGGCAGATATTAATTATTGGTGGGGGCAAAATTTAATGCGTTATCGGGCGGAACATCCTGCTTCTGACGTATTACCGGTTTCGTTGAATTTATCTGAAGCGTATTTTAAATTTATGGATACGCTTGATTTAAATAATGAAGCAGCTTTAAATAATGTCAATTACCTTTTTTATTTAGAGCAATATACGGCCTGGAGACAAGAAAGAATTGCTAAAGGCAAACTTCAATTTAAAAATGTAGCGGAAACCAAAAAAGAATTGATTAAAGTGAAAATGGTGGAAACTTTTGGCCAAGTGTTGATTGATAGTTTAGAAGTCAGAAAGGAAGCTCATGATGAGTTATCTAGTTTCTTCAAATTGGAACGTGGCTCAGAAGTACTTTATCTACAAGATATAACCAGCGATCGTTTTGCTTATCCCTTTGAAGGTAAAAGATACCGAGATAAATTTTTAAAAATTGAATTGCCAGATGGGCGTAAAGGTTGGGTATTCAGAGGCGGTATTAATCTAAAACAAAAGGTCGTATATACTAAAAAGTGGGTAGCAATTCCTGACCCTCGTCCTGAATTGATGCGAAATTTTAAATATGCTAATTTTAAGGGAAAAGTTATGCATTATACCATTGCAAAGGATTTGTATTGGGAGGTATTAAAAAAAGATAAAAAAGACAATGCACTGCTTAAAGATTATTTAGATAAAGCTGAAGACAATACTTATACAAATATTCTGAGAAGGGCTTACGTCGCCATGGAAAAAGATACAAATAATATTATTGCTAATGGAACTAATTTGCCCATACCACAAGCAGCATCTATTGAAATAAAAGATAGCACAAAGCAAATAGTTGGTCTACTAAAAGAAATTACTACTCAAACGGCTACGAATTTAATGCAGAAAAAAGAAAGCGATGAAAAGCCCATTGTAGTTAAAAAGAAAGTAGAAGAAATAGTGATTAGTCCTCCTGATTTTAGCAAATACGTTAGGATTACCTCTCTAGATGGAAAAACCAATAGAGCAACTGGAAATCGACCAGAAATTATTATTAATACGAACCCACTCCTTAGAGAAGAAACTACTTTTCTATTTCCTAATCAGATAGATACAGATTTTCATTTTGATATTCCTTTAAAGTCTAGCACTACGGCAACCATTAAATTAGGAAAACAAAGCATCGACTTATACCTCCAGCCAGCTTATAACTTAAAAATAACCATTGACGGGAATGATTTGTACCAAAATTTGACCTTTTCGGGGAATGGTAGCAAAATTAATAATTACCTCGTAACGGCTGCAAAATTATTTAGGCATGTCGAATTAGAACTAGAAACAAATATTAGGTATGCGGAGCCAGCTGCATTTAAAACTTTTTTAAATAAAATAAGAGCCGAGAAATTACAATTTTTAAGAACCTATTTGCAAGGCCATACGCTCTCGACAGAGGTAATAAAATATGCACATGCAGACATAAATTATTGGTATGCTTTTAATTTAATGAATTACCCTTATGAGCATCCAATTTTTCAAAACCAACCAGCGCCAATGCCTGTTCCAGCCGATTATTATGATTTTACGGAAGAGATAGATTTAAATAACGCTGGGGCTTTGCCCAATAAATATTATATATACTACCTACAAGATTATTTAAGTTTTCAAACGGCTAAGCTAGAAAATAAAGGTAAATCTAGATTTGAATTAGCCGATAAATACTTAAAAGGTAAACCGCTCTATTTTTATAAAGCGTTACAGCATTCCGTTAATGTAAAACGGCTAAATAATGTATTAGCAGAACAGGCAGCTTATGAATTTATAGATAATTGTCCTTATAAATTATACGGTGAATTTGTGAAATTAGCCTACCATGAAAGTAGAGGAATCGTAGCAGGAATGGATGCACCTGAGTTTGAATTGGTGGACGCTAATGGTGAAAATGTTAAATTATCTGATTATAAAGGTAAAGTTGTTTTTTTAGATTTTTGGGCGACTTGGTGCAAACCATGCCTTAGATTAGTTCCTGCGCATCAAAAATTGCAAGACCAGTTTAAAAATGATAATGTTGTGTTTTTATATGTTTCTACAGATAGGAATTCAAATAGCTGGAAAAACTATGTAAGCAAAGGGACTTTTCCTGGCAAACATTTATTGGCAGACACTAAATTGATAACCCGATATAAAGTAGAAACATTACCCTATAGTTTGCTAATTGATACGGAAGGAAAAATTGTTTGGCACCATATCGGAGGTTTTAGTGTTCAGCGCACAACTCAACGCATTTTAGAATTGCTGCAATAAAACTCCTTTGTTTTCTTAAACTATTTAACCTTAATTCCCGTACGTATATATGCTGCAGCGGGGTAACAATCGGACTTTAAATATTAAGAATTGTTTTATTGTTATATGGCTATACTTTGATAAACAAACCTTCCTGTTCTGATAACAATAAAACAATATAGCCATGTAACCATTAAGCAGTATAACAACTTAACCCAATTGATTTAGTTATTAAAATAGACCATAGAACAACACACAATGAGAAAAGTATGAGTGCCAGATTTTATCCCATTTTCATTATTATTATCTTCTTTTTTACCTTACCCAATATTGGTAATACGCAAAAAAAATTATCAAAAGCTCAACAAGTTGAATTTTTAAATGCCTTCCAATCAGGAGATGAATTCCTAGTTAAAAAGAAATACGAAAAAGCAAAAAAATCCTTTGAGAAAGCGATTGCGCTTAAACCTCAAACGGCGGCGGTCTATCGACGTTTGGGGGTGGTTCATGAACTGCTCAAAGAGTATGGCCAAGCCGCTGAATATTTTGAAACAGCAATAGAAATTAACCCTAAACTTTCTAGGGCTCTGTATTTTCAATCCGGAGAAATGTTGATGAAAATTGAAAATTATTCGAAGGCAAAAGAGCGATTAAAAGAGTATGAAAATTTTCAGAAGTTAGCTCCAGAATCTTTTGATAATGGGGAACTAGAATTGAGTACAGAAAATTATTATAATACACTCCTAAAGAGTTACCTAGCTAATTGCACGTTTGCTGCCCATAAAACAGACTTTATTAATGTTGAAATGAAAAATTTGGGGCCTAAAATTAATTCTGAGCTAGATGATTTGTTCCCCTATATTGCAAATAATGAAAGTTGGATGTTTTACACGCGAAATGTGCCAATTTATGGAGGAGAAGACCAATTGATGTATAGTACTGCAGAAAATGGAGGATGGGCGAAAAGTAAAACATTGTTGGATAAAAAAATGCGAGAAGAATTTAATCAAGGAATGGGGAAAATTAGCCGAGATGAAAAAGTGATGTTTTTTCCAGTTTATGATAGAGCAGACGAAGGGAACGACTGTAATATTATGAAGGCAAATATGCACCGAGATGCGATTCTTGATATTAATAAATTGGGAGAAGAAATAAATTCTCCTTATTGGGAAAGTCAACCCACCGTTAATTGCGAAGGTAAATCGCTCTACTTTGTGAGTGACCGACCAGGAGGAATTGGTGGTAAAGATATTTGGGTCAGTCATTTACAGGAAAATGGGAAATGGACAAATGCTATTAATTTAGGAGATAAAATTAACACGGAAATGGATGAAGAATCTCCTTTTATCGCCGATGATAATACGACTTTGTTTTTTACATCAAATGGACATCCAGGGTATGGGAGGACAGATATATTTTATTCCAAATTCAGTGAGAATAGCGAATGGGGGACGCCTCAAAATATGGGAAAACCAATTAATTCTTCAGCTGATGAGCTAAGTTTTTTTATGACTGCCAGAGGGGATACGGGATATATTGCCTCTAATAGAGAAGGAGGATACGGTAACTTTGATATTTATCAATTCAGCATTCCTGCAAAAAAAGATTTTGAAGAAATTGCTTATATAAAAGGAAAGGTAATGGACGCAATAACCAAAGAGCCCATAGAATCGGTGGTATACATTGGTGAAAAAGGAAATTATCCAACGGATGAGGCAGGTAATTTTTTTGTATGTCATCCATCTCTAAGTAAATTGCAGGTTTTGGTATCTGAAAGAAAATATTACGATTTTGAAAATGCTTTTGTCTTAGATAATTGGAATTCCGAAGGGTTTGTGGAATTAAATATATATTTGCGCCCATTAAGCGAGCCATTAGGTTTGGAAACACTAGATTCAAAAGTAATCTCTAAATCTGCCAAGCCAGAAGAAATTAAAACTAATCAGGTAAAAATTAATAAAAGTGAGTTACCAACAGAGAAACTTTATGCTACTTCTGATGTTTACTTTTACTTTGATGATTTTTCGCTGACGCAGGAGGCTAGATATAATATGGACCGACTAATTGAAGATTTGGATAAAGACCAATTAGCTTTAATTATAATTGAAGGATTTGCAGATCAAATTGGAACAGATGATTATAATATGAGGCTATCAGAAAAGCGTGCAATAGAGGTAGCAGATTATTTTAAATCTAAAGGATATACCAATTTAAGGGTAAAATATAAAGGATATGGAGAGACACGGAATTCCTTTATATATTCCAGAAATAGGAAAGTTGAAATACATGTTTATTATAAGATTTGAAATGAGTATAAATCAATAGATAAGTAGAGTTATTAGAGAAATTTGTTAAAATACCTAACCATTCAATACCAAGATTATGTCAAATGCTATCTTTCAAGTACCTGTACCTAAAAACGAGAAAGTACTTAGTTATCAACCGGGGTCTCCCGAGAGAAAAGCAGTAAAAGCGGCACTTAAAGATTTAAAGTCTAAGGAAATTGAGATTCCGATGACCATTAACGGGAAAAAGGTGAAAACTGGAAATCTTATATCTATGCACCCGCCCCATGAAATAGCACATACCCTAGGGCATTTTCACCAAGGGGATAAAAAGCATGTTAAAGCAGCGATTAATGCGGCATTATCTGCTAAAGAAGCATGGGAAAATATGCCTTGGCAAGATAGAGCGGCTATTTTTTTAAGAGCAGCAGATTTATTAGCAGGGCCATTTCGGGCTAAAATGAATGCAGCTACGATGTTGGCGCAATCAAAGAATGTTTATCAAGCAGAAATTGATGCAGTGGCTGAATTCTGCGATTTTCTACGTTTTAATGTACAGTATATGACCGAAATATACCAACAACAACCGATGAGTGTTGATGGTATTTGGAATCGACTAGAGTATAGAGCCTTAGAAGGATTTGTTTTTGCCATTACTCCTTTTAATTTTACTTCTATTGCTGGTAACTTATGTGCAGCGCCTGCTTTAATGGGGAATACGATTGTCTGGAAACCAGCGGATAGTCAAATTTATTCTGCGGAAGTGGTCATGGAAGTTTTTGAAGCGGCAGGCTTGCCGCCGGGCGTTGTTAATTTAATCTTTGCGGATGGTCCAGAGGCAGGAAAAGTAATTTTTAATCATCCTGATTTTGCAGGATTACATTTTACTGGAAGTACTAAAGTGTTCCAAAGTTTATGGCAAACAATCGGTAATAATATTTCAAAGTATAGAAGTTACCCAAGAATTGTTGGAGAAACGGGAGGTAAAGATTTTGTAGTAGCGCATGCCTCTGCTAACCCGAAACAAGTTGCCACTGCCTTATCTAGAGGCGCTTTTGAATTCCAAGGCCAGAAATGCTCCGCAGCAAGTAGAGCTTATATTCCTAAAAGTATTTGGAAATCAGTCAAGAAGCATTTGTTGGCAGATTTGGCTAGCTTTAAAATGGGGAATCCTGAGAATTTCACCAATTTCATCAACGCTGTTATTGATGAGCGATCTTTTGATAAAATTAGTGGATATATAGAACGGGTAAAAAAAGATAAAGACGCTATAATTATTGCTGGAGGAAAATCCGATAAATCTAAAGGGTATTTTATAGAACCTACAGTAATTGTTACCACAAATGATCAGTATTTAACCCTTTGTGAAGAAATATTTGGGCCAGTTTTAACAATTTTTGTCTACAATGATAAAAATTACGAAAAAATGCTTAACATTGTGGATAATACTTCCCCCTACGCACTAACAGGTGCTATTTTTTCCAACGACCGATATGCAACTTTAAAAGCAAATAAATTACTTAAGCATGCTGCTGGTAATTTTTATATAAATGATAAGCCAACAGGAGCAGTAGTAGGACAGCAACCATTTGGTGGCGCTAGAGGATCAGGAACAAATGATAAAGCAGGCTCAATATTAAATTTATATCGGTGGGTTTCCCCACGTACTATAAAAGAAAATTTTAATCCTCCAATGGATTATCGATATCCATTTATGGAGGCAAAGTAACAGTTTTTGTTAAATTAAGGTGGGTAGAGACATCTACCTATTATTAATTACTTTAAAATAGGTGGGAATTTAATTTCCAACTAACTTTTGCCCCGCAGTCCTTTGTGACTGCGGGGCTTATTTTTTGCCCCTAAATTGACTGCTAACGAACATTTCTTACTAAAAGCGATATTTCCTTTTTTTTATCCCATCAAATAATGTAATTTTAGTTTGTCTCACTGTCTTCCGCTGTTAACTTGGATTTCTAAAGCTAATAGAATTCTTGCTTAACTATGGCTAATTGAGAAACCATAGATGGTGCAACCTAAAATGGATTATCTAGCACTAAAGAGCGTAAAGAAGAAAAATACCTACTATTGGTTTAATTTTACTGGATTTAAAGAAATATACGATTTGGCTATTTTAAGAACAACGATTTTACTGATTTTATTTTTTCTAGGTTCTCTTGAATTGGAAGCTGCACATATCATTGGTGGCGAAATCACCTATGTTTGTACTGGAAACGGGAAATATGATTTTACGATGCGGATTTATAGAGATTGTGCTGGGAGTGGAGCTTGTTTTGATTCAGATCAAACTTGTAGTAGGACATCCTTGGAAGGTAATATTACCTTTTTTGATGGCATCCAAGTTATAGGAACTCTAGTTTTAGGCCAACCTGAAATAACAAGAATAGAACCTAATTTGAGTAACCCTTGCTTGATTGCCCCACCTAATGTCTGCGTAGAACAAGGAGTCTATAGGTTTTCGGCTGAATTGGATCTAAACAGTGAAGGCATAACCGTTTCTTATCAGCGCTGTTGTCGGAATAATACGATTACAAATATTATTAACCCTCGAACCTCTGGATCAACCTATACGACTACTTTATTTCCAATTACGATAGATTCTTGTAATAGTAGCCCGACTTTCAATGATTTTCCACCTATTGTGATTTGTAGAGGAGAAGACGTAAATTTTGACCATTCTGCTTCTGATATAGATGGGGACTCCTTAGTTTATTCTTTTTGTGAGCCTTATTATGGTGGTGGTTGGGACGGAGACCTCAATACTCGCGTCCCTACAGATGCTCCAAATGGGCTTGCACCTAATCCAGAAACACCACCAGGCTATACAGCAGTTAGGTTTACAAGTGGTTATAGTTTTGCTAAACCGCTTAATATTTTCTCTACTAGAGATGAACCACCAGTATCAATTGACCCTGTTACTGGGTTGATTTCAGGATTCCCAGGGGTTACGGGTCAATATGTAGTGGGTGTTTGTGTTCGAGCTTATGATAAGAATGGCGTATTAATGAATGAAGTGAGGCGGGACTTTCAATTTAATGTAGCAGAATGCCGAAATGGGCTAGTAAGTGATGTAGAAGAAACGGAATTAAGAGATAGGAATGGAGAACTGTTATATTATATTAGAATTTGTGGAGACGGAGAGATTATTAATGAAAGTAGGGAAACAAGATTTATAGAGAATCAATTTTGGTCTTTCGATGTACCAGGAAGTACGATTACTTCTACAAAATTTGATCCGAGCGATTTAGTTTTTCCTGGGGCAGGTCTTTATGATGGTATTTTAATATTGAATAGAGGTTTTCCCAATTGCACAGATACTGCATTAATTCAAGTGGATATATACCCTGAAGTAGTGGCAGATTTTGATTTTGAGTACGATACTTGTAAAACTAGCCCAGTTGAGTTTACCAATTTATCCTATTCTGATGCTGGACCAAATGCCCTAAGGGAGCTTAAATGGGAGTTAGACACTTTTGGCAATTCTTTTGATACAGATGTTTCCTTACAATTTGCTGGGCCGGGGAGATATGACATAACTTTAACGGCGAAAGATTTAAATGAATGTACCCAAAGTATAACTAAAGAGGTCCCTTATTTTCCTATACCAGAAGTTATTGTTATTGCTCCATCTACGCTAGTAGGTTGTGCACCAGCACCCATTACTTTTGAAAATTTAACGAACCCTATCAATAATGATTATGATATAATTTGGGATTTTGGCGATGGAAATATGGGAACAGGAGTTAGCCCAACCCATATTTATGAAGAAGTGGGCATATTTCCCTTAAATATATCGGTTACCTCGCCATTCGGTTGTCAAATTGATACAGCTTTTGGCGATTTAATTACTACTTTGCCTAGTCCAATTGCTGATTTTTCTGCGGATGCTTCCGAAGTGAGTCGATTAAATCCTATTGTCACTTTTATGGATGAATCTATTGATGCGGTACGATGGAATTGGTTATTTGAAGGCTTTGGACTTTCTTTTGAAGAGCATCCTGTTTATACCTTTAGAGAAAGCGGCAGAAAACAGGTTCGGTTAGTAGTGACTGCCGCTAATGGTTGTACAGATACTACTTTTTCTGAAGTGTTAGTTGTACCAGATATTGCCTATAAATTACCAAATGCCTTTACGCCAAATGGAGATGGGGTAAATGATCGTTTTTTTGGCGTTGGAAATGCCGAGGAAGCAGAATCTTTCCGTTTAACTATTTGGAATAGATGGGGAGAGTTGATTTTTGAAACTGATGACGCCAATGAAGGTTGGAATGGGCAAAAATTTAATACAGGTAAACTAGCGCCTAATGGTGTTTATGTCGTAGTGGTACAATATGTTAATTATGAAGATGTAATAACAACATTAGACGGATTTGTAACCGTTTTAAGATGATTATTAAGAACTTTAGCCTATCTTGGTTGCTAAAATTGCTATAGGAAACCATACAAAAAAAGGAGCATAAAGAGTAGACTTATTAGCAGGCAAGTCTTTTCTTAAAACGTATAATCTTGAAAAACTACCAAATAAAAGAAACGAACGCTTTGATTATTTTAAAAAGAATCCTCCCTTGTTTAATTTTATTATTATGCACTCAACTAGAGGCTAGGCATATTATTGGTGGAGAAGTCACCTATGTCTGTAGAGGTGATGATAATTATGATTTTACCATGCGTATTTATAGGGATTGTGCAGGAAATGGTGCTTGTTTCGATGCACAAACAAATTGTCCAAATGGCCCTCCGTCTGATGCCCATGTTACTTTTTTTAATGGCACTTCTATTCTGGATATATTATTTCTGAGCCCACCAACGGTTAGATCAATTGAACCCAATTTAAGTAATCCTTGTTTAATTGCACCACCGAATGTCTGTGTAGAAGAAGGTGTCTATAGATTCTCAATCAGATTACCAAATACTGCTAATAGTATCACTTTTGCATATCAACGCTGTTGTAGAAATGTAACAATTAATAATATCATTAGTCCTAGGGATGTTGGTGCGACTTATGTTGCTGAAATATTTCCAGTAACTCAAGATTCTTGTAATAGTTCGCCTACGTTTAATGATTTTCCACCTATTGTTATCTGTCAAGGAGAAGATGTCAATTTTGATCATTCTGCATCTGACCCAGAAGGAGATTCTTTAGTTTATGCTTTTTGTACCCCTTATAATGGTGGTGGTAATAACTTTATGGGAGGACCAAAAGTAACAGATGCACCAGATGGCGTAACACCAAATCCTGAAACGCCTCCACCTTATGATCCTGTTCGATTTGTCACAGGATACTCGGTTGAAAGCCCTTTAAATATTAGTTCAAATAGAGATGAACCTGATATTACTATTGATTCCGAGACAGGTTTGATTTCTGGATTCCCAGGCACAACTGGACAATATGTGGTAGGAGTTTGTGTACAAGCTTTTCAGAATGGAGTATTGATGAATGAAGTAAGACGAGATTTTCAATTTAATGTGGTGGCTTGTAGAAATGGATTAGTGAGTGACGTGGAAGAAACAGAGTTGCGAGAAAGAAATGGCGAGCCTTTATATTACATTAAGATTTGTGGAGAAGGAGATATCATTAATGAAAGTAGCGAACAGCGTTTTATTGATGATCAATTTTGGTCTTTTGATATTCCTGGCGGGCAAACGACCTCTTCAAAATGGGATCCAGATGATTTAGTATTTCCAGAAACAGGACTTTATGAGGGTATTTTAGTTTTAAATCCAGGTTTTACCAATTGTACAGACACTGCTTTAGTACAAGTAGAGATATTTCCCGAAGTTGTGGCAGATTTTGAATTTGACTACGATACCTGCCAAGCAAGTCCAGTAAATTTCACCAATTTATCTTATTCCGATGCAGGGCCAGATGCCTTAGAAGAATTAATTTGGCAATTAGATACCTTTGGAACATCTGATCGTTCAGACGTGGCCTTGCAATTTGATGGTCCTGGTAGATATGAGGTAACCCTAACGGCAAGAGATACGAATGAGTGTATAGAAAGTATTACTAAAGAAGTACCTTATTTTCCAATTCCAAGAGTTATTGTGATTTCGCCATCTACAAGAACAGGCTGTGTACCAGCGGCCATTACTTTTGAAAACTTAACGGATCCTATCAGTGAAGCGTATGAAATTATCTGGGACTTTGGAGATGGAACAATGGGGCAAGGGGTAAGTCCAACGCATATTTATGAGGAATTAGGTACGTTTCCATTAACTATTTCTGTTACTTCCCCTTTTGGTTGTCAAATAGACACTACTTTTGGAGATCTAATTACAACTTTACCAAGCCCAATTGCTAATTTTTCCGCCGATGCTTCTGAAGTTAGCCGATTGAATCCTATCGTCACGTTCATGGATGAATCGACGGATGCTGTTCGTTGGAACTGGCTATTTGACGGTTTTGGTATTGCCTTTGAGGAAAACCCTGTCTATACTTTTAGAGAAAGCGGTCGCAAACAAGTTCGATTGATTGTAACGGCTGCAAATGGTTGTACAGATACGACTTTTTCAGAAATATTAGTTGTGCCAGATATTGCTTATAAATTACCAAATGCTTTTACGCCCAATGGAGATGGCATAAATGATAGTTTTTTTGGTGTAGGTAATGCCGATGAAGCAGAATCTTTTTATTTATCTATCTGGAATCGGTGGGGAGAACTTATTTTTGAGACCAATGATGCCAAAGAAGGATGGAACGGACGGAAATTGAATACGGGGAAATTAGCGCCGAATGGCGTATATGTCGTTACAGTGAGTTATGTAAATTATGAAGATGTGGTCACTAATTTACAAGGGTTTGTAACTGTTCTTAGGTGATTCGACTATAATACAACTTTGTGAGTTGTGCTGCATCTCGTAGGGTAAGCCTTTGAATTTAATCTTTAAGTAAAAAAGTAGTAGAAAATCCTTTAATTTATAACTAGATTATTCGCTCCCACAAAAAATTAACTACATTTGCGGTGCTATTTATTTTTATATCTAACCAATATCACTAAAGATGAAGAGAATATCAATCCTATACACCCTTATCTTAATTTTTGCCCTATCGAGTAATGCTCAGAGAAGTAGACAATTACCCATTGATACGATGGTCGTAACCAATCATGCATTGAGCGTAAAAGGGCAACAAATCAATTATACAGCCACTACGGGGACTCAACCAGTTTGGGATGAAGACGGACAGCCAATTGCCTCCTTATTTTATACTTATTACGAAAGAAAAGGTATTGCGAATAATGCGACTAGACCATTGATTATTTCTTTTAATGGTGGCCCGGGTTCTGCTTCTGTTTGGATGCATGTAGCTTACACAGGTCCAAGAATCTTAGAAATTGATGATGAAGGATTTCCTATCCAACCTTATGGCATTAGAAAGAATCCACATTCTATTATTGATGTAGCAGACATTGTTTTTGTGAATCCTGTGAATACAGGTTATTCTAGAATCGTAGGTAAAGATGTAGATAAAAAGAAGTTTTTTGGCGTCAATGCGGATATTAAATACCTTGCGGAATGGGTGAATACCTTTGTGACTAGAAATGATAGATGGCGGTCTCCCAAATATTTAATTGGGGAAAGTTATGGCACGACAAGAGTGTCAGGTTTAGCATTAGAATTGCAGAATCGCCAATGGATGTATTTGAATGGGGTAATTTTAGTCTCGCCAACTAGTTTAGGGGTGAAGAGAGATGGACCAGTTGGAGCAGCGAATAGATTGCCTTATTTCACTGCAGCAGCTTGGTATCATAAAGCTTTACCACCTGAACTACAACAAAGAGATTTAACAGATTTATTACCAGAAGTTGAAAGCTATACCATTAATGAATTAATGCCTGCTTTGGCAAAAGGCGGCTTTATCGATGATGCAAAGCGAAAAGAAGTAGCTGTTCAAATGTCAAAATATTCAGGTATTTCTGAAAAAGCTATTTTACAAAACAATTTAGATATTTCGCCTTCTTTTTTCTGGAAGGAACTATTACGGGAGGAAGGATATACCGTAGGTCGATTAGATTCAAGGTATAAAGGACTCGATAAAAGTGATGCGGGGACTAGACCTGATTTTAATTCTGAGCTAACTTCTTGGCTACATTCTTTTACGCCAGCTATCAATTATTATTTAAGAAATGACTTGAAATTTAAGACAGATATTAAATATAATATGTTTGGCCCTGTTCGACCTTGGGATAGAAGTGGAGATAATACGGGCGAAAATTTAAGACAAGCCATGGCACAAAATCCTTACTTAAATGTAATGGTGCAATCAGGTTATTATGATGGCGCAACGCAATATTTCGATGCTAAATATACGATGTGGCAATTAGATCCAAGTGGAAAAATGAAAGACCGACTTCGATTTGAAGGTTACCGCAGTGGGCACATGATGTATTTAAGACAAGAAGATTTAGCTTCCGCCAATGACCATATTCGGGATTTTATTACAAAAAGTTTACCAAAGCCTGGTCAACCAGCGAAGTATTAAATTGTTATAAATATACATTAACATAGCACAGACATTCCCCGATGTTAGGGATTAAAACTTATCTGTGATAAAAAGTGGGTCGATTATCATTTATTTGTTAATCGCCTCGCAAATAGTCTATTCTAAAGAAAAGGAAAATGTCTAAAACAGCAACAACTATCATTGGTTTTTTATTATTTATAATCGGAGGCTTAGCCCTAGTATTAAGTTTAATTGGCGTCCAATTATCCTATTTAACTTGGATTGATAAACCAAGTCTATTATTAGGTTTTGTCATCCGCTTATTGATGATTTTAGGAGGAATTGTAATGGTAGTTTTGGCTCGGACTGATTGGAGAGAAGATGAAGAATTAATGGAATAAATTATTAGACACACCAACCAATACCCGCAAGAAAACAAGAAAGGGATGTAATATGCATTACATCCCTTTCTTAGTCTTTATAGAGAAAAAAATTAATTAAGCACCACCTAATTCCTTTACTTTAAAATCAGCATTTGCCTTATATTTTTCTCCTGTAATTTTCTTGTAAGCAGCTAAAGCATCTGCTTTTTTGCCAGTCGCCTCTAAAATATTTCCTTGCGCCCAGTAGTATTTATCTGGAACAGCCGTTCCAGCAGCTGCTGTTAAGTCAACCGCTTTAACAATATGAGTAGCTGCAGTAGCATTGTCTTTTGTTTTTGAGAAAGATTGAGCTAAGTAATAATGTACATTACCCGCTTCTTTTAGTTCTAAATGCGCTTTTCCAGCTTCAATAGCCCCTGCATAGTTTTTTCCAGAATATAATTTACCAACAATACTACCTGCTTTTTTAACTAATTGAACAGCACGGTCTGCTTTTCCACTCTTTTCGGCTAAGTCCGCTGCAGCGATGTAAGCTTTTACAGCTGCTGTTTTTTCTCCTTTTCCATCTAAAGCTTGCGCTTTACCCATGAAATTGGAAGAGTAAGTTGGATTTAATTCGATGCCTCGGTCAAATAAAGTCAATGCTTCATCATAAGCTTTTGCTTTTCTTTTTTGAGAACCTAAGTTATAGGCTGCTTTAGCGCCATTTTTCTTAGCCAGCGTAACTACTTTTTCATTGCCTTCTGTTTCTGCTGCTTTTAAAGCTGCTTCGATTTGGGGATAACCTGCTTCATAATCTTTTGCTTTCAAACTTGCTAATCCTTTGTTGTACAAACTAGCTGCGGTGGCATCTTGGGCAGATAAAGAAGTAAGTAGTCCAAGTGTTAATACAAATACTAATGTTCCTTTTGTTAAAAAATTCATGGAAAGTTGTTTCAATAAATACATAAATAGAAAATTGTTTTTGATTTAAAAAATAAAATTTTGTTAGGGTAGTTTTCAAAACGGGCAAATTAAAAAAATGATTGGGAAAATTATGTTAAGATGACTTTAAAGTTTTAATTTTTTTCTTTTTGCGTAAGGTTTCGGACTTATTCATTGCAATCCTTGGACTTCCTTACAATTATTCTATTTTTGCTTTTTTGTATAAAGGGACTTCCATTCCCTATAATTTTTTGGGGAATTGAAGTTCCCCCTATACAATATAAAACATGAAGCAAACCGAATTAATTTCTGTAGAAAATATATACAAAGCAAAGGTCAGACTTAAAAATGTGGCAATAAAAACACCTTTGATGCACAATCATTTTTATTCTGAAAAGTATGAAGCTAATATCTACTTTAAAAGAGAGGACTTGCAAGTCGTTCGTTCGTATAAAATTCGAGGCGCTTATAATAAGATGGCAAGTTTATCTAAGGAGGAATTAAGCAAAGGTATCGTCTGTGCGAGCGCTGGCAATCATGCCCAAGGCGTTGCTTTTGCCTGTCAAGCGTTGAAGGTTAACGGGAAGATTTATATGCCCAGTACAACGCCTAAACAGAAAATTAAAAAAGTAAAATCTTTTGGGAAGGAATATGTCGAAGTACTATTGATAGGAGATACTTTTGATGATTCTTATGCAGAGGCGAGGAAAGATTCAGAAGCTAATAATTTAGCCTTTATACATCCTTTTAATGATGAAAAAGTAATTGAAGGACAAGGAACTGTGGGGTTAGAAATACTGGAAGATTGCGACAGAGATATTGATTATATTTTTGTAGCTATCGGTGGCGGTGGCATTATTTCGGGATTAGGTAGTTATTTTAAACAAATGAGCCCTACTACCAAAATTATTGGAGTTGAACCAGCAGGTGCACCAGGCATGAAAACCTCTTTAGATAAAGGAGAAGTCGTTACTTTAGAAACAATGGATGTTTTTGTGGACGGAGCAGCCGTCCGTAGGGTAGGGGATTTAAATTTTAAAATCTGCCAACAAGTAGTCGATGATATTATTATTGTTCCCGAAGGAAAGGTTTGCACGACTATTTTAGAATTGTATAATGAAGAAGCCATCGTTGTTGAACCCGCAGGCGCCTTGTCAATAGGTGCATTAGATTTTTATAAAGAAGAAATAAAAGGTAAAACGGTTGTTTGTTTAATTGGTGGAGGTAATAATGACATCACAAGGATGGAGGATATTAAGGAGCGGTCTTTATTATACGAAGGAATCAAGCATTATTTTATCATTCGATTTCCCCAAAGAACAGGTGCTTTAAGACAATTTTTGAATGATGTATTAGGCCCAAATGATGATATTACGCACTTTGAATACAGTAAAAAAAATAATAAAAGTGCAGGTCCTGCTTTGGTTGGGATAGAGCTGAAAAAGAAAGGAGATTATGAGGGGTTAATTGCTCGGATGAAAGAATATCAGATTGATTACCAGACGATTAATGACCAGAAAATGTTGTTTAATTTTTTGGTGTAAATAAAAGATAATTTTTTGACGCTGATTAACCGTAGCTTGGACATTCTTGTTCGAGCAGTCGTATTAGATGTGCTCGGACAAGAATGTCCAAGCTACGGTTAGTATAGTATATCGCCTAACAACAGCCACTATTAGGGTCACAAACAGCGCCTTGGTCAAACCCTAAATCAATAGCTTTATACGTAGATGACTTCCCTTTCTTTTGTGCAAAAACAGTAATACTAAAAATACCAGTTGTTCCATTCTTAAAAGAAGCCAATGCCTCCCCATCTAAATAATTTGTCAAAATATCATCAGGAATAATGATAGGCTTTTCTTTTTGAATAGTAATATTGGTGAAACCTGCTTCGGTAATTAAGTTCATGTAATCGTCCTTCTGAATAGCTCCAGCCACACAACCTGCATACATTTCTGCACTTTGTTGCAAAGCATCAGGTAATTCCCCTTTTAAGACAATATCTGAAATACTAAAATGTCCACCTGGTTTTAAAATTCGCTGAATTTCATTGAAGATTTTATCCTTTGCAGGCAATAAATTGAGTACACAATTACTGACCACCACATCAACTGTTCCATCAGAAATAGGCATTTCTTCAATGTCGCCATAACGAAATTCTACATTATTAAAACCCATTTTATCGGCATTCGTTCTGGCTTTCTTAATCATTTCTGTTACAAAATCTACACCGATGACTTTTCCAGTTGGGCCTGTTTCATGCCGAGCTACAAAAGCATCATTCCCTGCCCCTGAACCTAAATCCACTACTGTATCACCTGCTTTAATTTTTGCAAATTGAGTAGGTAGACCACACCCTAAACCTAAATCTGCATCTTTTACATGTCCTTCTAACTCACTATAATCATCGGTCATGATATTATACACTTCTTTGGAAGATTCCCCTGCACCACAACAAGAAGACAAATTAACTTTGATTTCTTGATTAGCTATTTGACTATATTTTTCTTTGACTAAATTTTTTAAATCTGTTGCTGTATCCATGGTTAATTTTGAATGAATGAATTTTGAATCTAGAACCCTTGAATTGTTGATAATAATAAAGCCCCTTAAATAAATAAGCCTTAAACAGGTAAAGTTACCAAATTCAAGGCTTATAATAAAGTACTGAGGATGGCAGATTCAGTATCTACAAAATGTAAGTTCTAAACTACATCCTGTTAATCCTGAAAAATAAAGCTAACCCATCCGCTTTGCGGTTCACTTCCTTGAATGTTCCCCGAACATTCATCCTTCGGAATCGGTCGCTCATCCTGTAGTTTATTTCATAGATAATTTCTTTCTATCCTTATCATATTCAAAACTCATATAACCAATCAACATCTCATCAAAAGAGAAATCTCCCCAATACACCGTTTTTTCAGGTGCAGGATTAAAGCTATTCTGAGCAGAATTATCAAATACGGCATCTACATAAATGACCGTTCTAGCAGGAATTTTCTTAGGCTCTTTAAAATTGTACCCTCTCTGCCAGTTGAAACTATAATTCGGTACATTTAATAGGACTTCTTTGGTGCCATCAGGATAAAGCGCCGTAAATTTCATCGCTTTACCTCTAAAGTGCATGTGAGGGAACAAAGCATATAAAGTAGCATCATGTTCAAATAATTGCTTGGCTTTATTTTCATAATTTCCTTCACCAGCAGGAATTTGTAGTTTAGGATTGAAAGCACCAACCATTAAATATTCATTTTCTGGTTGCTTGTCTGTAAAATAGAGACCTACTTTTGATTGGTCAGCTTGCGCCTTTCCATTGGTTGTATAGTGCATTTGGAAATGCAATTTTGACCCTTTAGGAATCACCCGTCCCGTATTTGCTGGGAAGACTTCTGTTTCCCCTCCTGGTGCCCAAGCAGCTAATAATCCATCCAACCAAGGGCTTTCTCTATCAATTGGTTCCATGAAGCCTTCAGGGTATATAACACTGACCAAAACATGGTGCAAAACTTCTCGATTACCTGGTAATACTTGGAAACCCGTTGCCCAAATATCTTTATCTAATTTAACTTCATGCTCTTGGTAGCGATAATCGACGACTCCATTTGCAGGAATTTCTTCATTATTTAAAGTAAAAACCATATCTGGTTGACCTTGATCCCATGTTGGGGCAACTGCAGTATAAGCAGCTAAAGGGTCTTTTTCTCCTTCTGCCTTTTTAGCACCCGCATCAATCCAATGTACTAAAGTCTGTAATTCTTTGGTCGTTAAAGATAAATCTTGTTCCCATAAACCATAATGTGGATCTGCATGCCAAGGCGGCATTCTTTTAGTTCTTAAAACTTCTCTCATCATATTTGACCAACCAAAAACGGTTTCATAATTCTTCATTTGCCAAGGCGCAATACCACCTTCTACATGACACTTCATACATTTTGCGACCAAAATTGGCGCAACATCATGTTCATAAGAAATGGAAGCAAATGCAGCAGGGTCATCGTGTAACCTTTTAATCAAACAACCTTTTCCTTTAACCAAAGTTTCTACAGGCAATTCATCTTTTAACTGCGCATTGATAGCATCTACTAAATAATGTTTGTCGGCATCATCTCTTTGACTTTCGTAACCAATTCTATCATTAATTGGCCCTCTATAAATGACGGTCCAAGTCGAAGGGTCTAATACAATCGCCTCATTTGTTCGGTGTAATTGTAAAGCTTCCGCTACTAATTGCGACTCATCTTTTAAGATAGAAAAATCCATATCAAATTCTTCCGCTTCTTTCTGAATGGCTGCTCTATCATCTTGTACACTTGAATTAAGCATAAAAAACTTAACGCCCTTTCCTTTAAATTGTCGTCGAACAGATTTTAAATCAGTTACCGCATTTCTATTGATTGGACAAGAATTTTGTTGGACATATAACACCACCGCTTTCGCATCACTATAATAGTACAAAGTATGAAATTCTCCATTTTGATCATGCAAACCAAAGTTAGGTGCTTCTAAATCCATATCTACTTGTACTTCTGGCCCATCTGAATTTTGGCAAGCAGCGACTAGGAAAATTAATCCAAATAATAATAAAAAGGGTGATTTAAAAAGACGATTCATTTTGTGAGATTTTGATTGATTTGTATTTGAAAGGTACGAATTTAAGTACTTATAGAACTCTAATTCCTACAATTACTTGTTGTTAGTATAAACGTTTTTTGAATAAGAAAGTTATCCAATACCAAATTTATGGAAATCTTCCTATTAAATCCGATTTAATAGCCTGATTTGTATTTTTTTTCAGGTAAAGGGGAGAAAATGGGCGTTTAACTGTTTATTGTAGCTTAGCAGGCTGACCGAGAATGGGCGATTTGCTAAATTTTAAAATTTAGTAAATCTCTATAACTGGATTTCAATGGAATCAAGATTTAGTAAATCAGGAGTTCTCGGTTCTAGTCTGAGAAGCGAATATTTAGATTCTCTAAGATTTGAAAGTCACCAAACGCCCGAATGAACGGCTTACGATTTCTGATATTGATAAAAAATTCCTTTGTCAAAAGGTGTCCAAAAACTTGCTTTTTGTCCCGCTGCTTTTAAAGCTCGATTGGTCCAACTATTACAGGTATGGAAGAAGCTATAACTACCCGTTGCATCATAGAAAGCATCAGAATCGGTATAAACAGCATCAGTTTTTATATGGGTAACTTCTCCGTTTTTTTGTCGAATTAAATCTTTTTGTATAAAGTCAATCAATCGTTGGTATTGATTGTTAGAAATGTCAATTTTAACGCAAGTTTCTCCTTCTTGCATCGTTCGATAATAGGTGGCATGTATAGCTGCGGTACTTAATCCTGTTGCTGCTTTAAAGGCGGTACTAAATTTTAATTCTGCCCAAGTTGGTGTATCTAAGTAAAAACCTTTATCGCCCCAACCGATGGAAATAAAATTATAATCGGTTCGTTTGCCCTTGGTATTTTCAAATTTTAATTGTTGACTCCAATCAATTTGAGGTGTTTTAATGGGCATCACTAAATCGGTATGCACGCCATTGGTTAAAATGTAGATAGACAAATCATCTTTAGCATTCGCTTCTTCAGCTATTCCAATTCTGCCTAAGCCTAAGCCCGCTAAGACATAAAGCGCAACAAATCCAACCAAACTTAAAATGGCGAAGCCTGTAATTTTGAGTAGTTTTTTCATAGTATATTGTTGGTCTATCATCCCGTAACTTCCTGTTACTGGATGATTTAGTATGGCAAAATATACCCAATAATTTCCCGTTATTGGATGGTTGTTTTTTTAAAATTTATCTAGCACCATTAATTGTCGAATCAATGGTGGAAAGTTACTTGATAAAAGAAGTCACCAATATATTGAAAACCAACGATATAAAAAAATTATTTGACGCCTTCCATTAATTGCCCACTCAATTGTAATAATTGAATTTCTATCACTTTCGCATCAAATTTAGCTGTATTGAGACTAGTTGCTGCATTTAATAAATTGAGTTGTGCTTGCCTAAATTCTACAGAATTGACTTGTCCAACTTTAAATTGTTCTTCTGTACGTTCAAAATTTAATTGATTGATGCTTAGATTTTTAGCTTCTGCTTTTAAAATAAATAACGCATTTTGGTAACTTTCCCAAGCATTGCGTACATCTCTTTCTAATTGCTGCAAAACCTGTTCCTTTTGAACTAATTGTGTTTCTACATTAATCTTGGCATTCTGATTTTGTAATTTTCGACGACCACCATCGTATAAATTCCAAGACAAAGTAACCCCTGCTGATAACCCACGAGTGTTAGAAACATCAATAAAGGAACCAGCCGCATTATCTGAAAAGGTAAAATTATAATTGGCGTTTGCGCCTAAGGTAGGCTTCTTAGTAGCGTCAATAATATCAAAATCTAAAGCGGAGATGTTTAAATTTTGATTGAGGACTTTGACGATAATATTATTATTTTGAGCAGCTTGAATGAGTTGTTCTAAATTGAGATTTTGCTGATAAGTAACTATTGTATCAACTTCAAAATCAGTCATTACCCCTCTGCCCATAGCTACATTTAAATTCCTTTTTGAATTAGCTATTTGATTTTTTAAGTTCATTAAATTAATAGAATCTCTTTGTATATCTACTTCCGCATTTAATACATTCAATCGAATGCCTTGCCCGTAATCATATTGATATTGTGCCCTTTGTAAGCGCTTTTTGGATAATTCAATCGTTTGTTCTAGTACTGAACTGTTTTGTTCCAATTGAGCAACTTCATAATAATTATTAAAAACAGCTAAAACATTATTTTCAATCGTTTGGCGAAGTTGCAAATCCGTTAAATTAGCAATTTCTTCCAATTGTTTAACTGTTAAATCTCTAGTTTTATCAACGAAAGTATAATTTGCTTGTACGGTCGCATTACTACCCCAATTAAAGGCATTTGAAGTAGTGTTTTCATTGCCATTGCCAAATTTTTGGTTAGAACCACCCAATCTAGAATTAATTCCTGCGGTGGCATTGACCGTTGGTAAATAACCATTTAATTCTCTACTTGTATTGTTTTTGGCAATTTCAATATCATTTTTTGCTAGTTGAATATCGAAATTGTTAGCTAGGGTAATTTGGATAGCTTGGGCTTTGGTTAAAATATTTTGAGCTTCTCCTGTATTCATAAGCATAAAGCTTATTATTAGAGAATATATATATTTGGACATTTTTTATTTTTTTAATATCAGCGACGAACGAATAATGGATACATTAGAAATTCCCCTTTCGACAAATTAAATTGTCGATTTTGGAAGAATTCATCATTCATCATTTATCATTCCTTAATAAACTTCCTCCAACGCTTCTTTTTCTATTTTTTGCTCAATTACAGCTCGTTCTATATCCCGTCTGGCAGGACGTTTTCCTGTAAACAACCAGATTCTAGCACGCTTGATGGAATTACTTAAATAGAGTAGAAGCGGTAATAAAAATAAAGTCAAAAAAGTTGCATAAGCAATACCATAGGAAATCGTAATCGCCATTGGAATTAAGAATTTAGCACTTCTTGCCGTTTCAAAAATTAGGGGCATTAAACCAGCAACCGTAGTCACCGAAGTTAAGAAGATAGCTCTAAATCTAGAACGGCCGGCTTCATAAAGTGCCTCTTTAAAGGGTAAGCCTTGTTTGAGAAAGACATTAAATTTACTCACTAAAACCAATCCATCATTCACTAAAATACCGATTAAGGCAATAACGCCTAAGATAGATAACATACTAAGCGGATAACCATGAATCCAATGACCCCACGCAACACCAACTAAACTAAAAGGTAGTAATAGGAATAATAATAAAGGTTGACTATATGACCTAAAAGAAAAGGCAATAATGGCATACATCAAGAAAAAAGTAACTGGCAAAATAGTCTTAAAAGACCGACCAATTTTAGCAGTTTCTCGACTTTGTCCTTCATATAATGGCGTGACGGAGGGATAGCGAGCTAGAATTTCTGGCATAAGATTATTTCGAACATCTGCCATGATTTCCACCGAACTATCATCTGCATTTTTAAGGTCAGATTCTACTTTTATTTCTCGAATACCATTTAGGTGATTAATTGAAACTTCTCCTCTTTCAATAGAATATTCTGCAATTTCAGATAAGGGTACACGTTCTCTAGTATTGGTGACAATCCACATGTCATCCAAATTTTTAATAGAGGCTCTTTCTGCTCGGTCATACCGAACCCAAACTCTAATTTCGTCTCTACCTCTTTGGAATCTTTGTACGGCTTGCCCAAAGAAACCCGCTCGAACCTGTGCCATTACATCGTTCAAATTCAATCCCAATAAATAAGCATTTTCTTTGAGTTCTAATTCGATTTCCTTAATACCAGCAGGGTCATTATCCGTGATATCTTTAAGTCTTGGATTATCTTGAAAGGCTTTTTTTAAGGTATTTTTTGCGCCTTTTAATTCTTTAATATCACTACCTGTCAAGGAAATAGAAACAGGTTGACCACCAAAATTTCTATTAGAACCAAACGTTAATTTTTCCACGCCATAAATAGGCCCTGTTGCTTCTTCTACCGCATTGGCAATAATACTTGCATTAAAATCTCTTTGCTCACCAGGGAGTAAATTCAATTCTAAAGTAGCATTGGAAATACCTGGGCCGATTCTTCTTATCATATTCTGAATAACCGACTTTCCACCAGATTGCTTTTCTTTAAAATCTTCATTGACTGCAATGGCGGCTTTTTCTATTTGTTCCATCACTGCTACCGTAATATCCTCACTTGTGCCTTCTGGCATTGCTAAACTGACACTTACTCGGTCACTAGAAAATGGCGGAAAAAAAGAGATACCAATCACCCCGCCACCGATGGCACCAAAGGTCATAATCAATAAGGCTAGGGGAATACAAAAAGCAAAAATTCTATAAGTCAAAAAGAAGCGTAAAACAGGCGAATAGAGTTTATCTTTAACCCAATTGACACCATTATCAGCCCAACGATTGAGTAAAAAATGTTGCCCATCTTTTTTCATGGCGCTAGAATGGGCAATATGTGCAGGTAAAAAAATGAGGGCTTCGATTAGAGAGAATAATAAAGTAATGACGACGACTACAGCGACTTCATAATAAAAATCACCAAAGCGGCCTTCTAGGAAAAAGAAAGCAGAAAAAGCAACAACCGTCGTCAAAATTGCTGAAATAATGGCAGTGGAAACTTCTAATGTACCGTCAATGGCTGCTCTAGTAGGGGATTTACCCATTTCATAATGGGCATAAATATTTTCGCCAATCACAATGCCATCATCCACCAAAATACCGATGACGACAATCATCCCAAATAAAGACATGAAGTTTAAGGTAATCAATCCTGGTACTAAAATAAACATGCCTAAAAAAGATACTGGTAAGCCAAAAGCTACCCAGAATGCCAAACTTGGTTTTAGGAAAATAGATAATAAAATGAGGACTAAAACAATCCCTAACAAACCATTTTCACTTAAAATCCGTGTTCTATCTCGCAAATCTACAGAACGGTCATTGGTAATATTGAGTTGAATATTGTCTCGTTGCTCATTGAATTTTTTGGAATAGGCACGCATCATATTGGAGGCCCCTAAATATTCTTCATCATTGGTCGTTTGTACCCTAATCTGCACAGCAGATTGTCCATTAAAATAAATTCTATCAGGATTTTCAGACCATTTATCTCGAATCGTGGCGACATCCTTCAATCGAATGACATTCCCATTCTGGTCAGCTCGAATGACAATATAATCCAGTTCATCGGCATAATAAGCTCGATTGGTGGCTCGAATTAAATAATCTTCTTCTTTGGTTTTTATATTCCCTCCTGTTGCTAAAATATTGGCTTTGGCTACGGCAGTCGTTACTTCGTTAAACGTCAGGTTTTTAGAGCGCAAATCGTTTTCTCTGACTGCAATTTCTATTTCTTCTTTTGGAAAACCAGTAATTTCTACTTGAGAAATCCCTTCCATATTTCGAATATCATCTTCTACTTGGTAAGAAATTTTCTTAAGGGTTTGTAAGGGAATATCTTTTCCACTTAAAGCCAAACTAATTACCTCGTTCAGCCTTTCTCTTTTAGAAATAACGGGAGGTTCCATGTCTGCGGGAAAAGAAGGGACTCTGTCCACCGCATTTTTGACTTCCTGCAACATATCATTGATGTCGTATTCTTCAAAAGTTTCGATGGTTATCGTTGCCGTATTTTCGGAAGACTTAGAGGTAACTCTTTCTATCCCTACAATGCCTTTAAGATTGTCTTCAATTTTCAAAACAATGCCTTCTTCCATCTCGATAGGAGAGGCGCCAGGATAGGCAATGTTTATAGCAATCGTTGTATTGGGGAATTGTGGATATAAGGAAAAATTCATCCTTGATAAACCGCCAATTCCAAAAATAAAAATGGCTAATAAGGCAACATTTACAGCAACGGGAAATTTTATAAAATAAGCTATTATATTTTTCATGGTCAGAATGTATTGTCAGTTGTCGGTTGTCAGTTACCAGTTGTCAGTTAGTGCGTCAAACTGGTAACTGGTAACCCATAACTCTAATTTTTTAAGGCTGTTTTATTATCCGTAGGCGTTTTATCTGAAAATATTTTGACTTTCATCCCCACGTAAGCACTAGGAATCGGTTTAGCCAATATCTGCATGCCATCTGTTAAACCTTTTACGACGGCTGTACTTTCTTTAAAATAAATTGGCTCTACTTCAACTAATGCTAAAACAGTGTCATTTACAACGAATACCTGATTATTTTCTACCAATAATTTTCGATTCAATTCATAGGTGTTTTGCTCTTCTTTTGCCGTGATGTCCGCTTCTAAATACATGCCTTCCTTTAGTCCTTTTCCACGGACTTGGATAAAAGTAGGAATCGTTTGAGAAGCTGGGTCGACCAAACTATTCACTCGAATAACTTTGCCTGTCCAATTTTTTGTCTTGGCAACGTTGTGTAATTGTACCGTTTTCCCAATACCCAATAAATCTCCATAAGCCGTATTTACCGCAACTTCTAATTCATACACACTTTGGTCAATCAATTCTCCTAGTTTTTGCCCTGGACGAATCAATGCACCAGGATTAACCAAAGCTTGGGTTAAAACACCTGAAAAAGGGGCTTTGACCACATAATTTTGTAATTGTGTTTCTAAATTTTTTACATTATAGAAAGGCGTATAAATATTTCTACCAGAAAGGAATAATTTTTCTTTTTCGCTTTCAGGTTCAGGTAAATTCGCCAAAGGTTGATTAACATCAAAATTGCGGACATATTCATCCCATTTATCTATCGCATCAGGGTAATCCAAACGTAAATCGGGAATTAATAAAACCAACTGGTTGTAAAAACTACTTTTTTGCGCTTTTAAACCAATGATTTCTTCCTTATTGTCCAAAGCTAAAAGCGTTTCTCCTTTTTTATACCAAGTACCAGGCTTAAAAGGTCGACTACTACTATTGAAAATTCCTTGCACTTCTGCATATAATTCCACCCGATTCTTTGCCATTAAATTACCAGCAGTAGTGATGGTAATGGGGGTACTAGCATTTCTAACAATATCTACAAAAGCACCAGTTTCTAATTTTTTTTCCTTTCTAGGTTTCCATTCTTTTTTATTAGCGATGGTTCGTTTGGCAACAGTAAAAGCCCCAAAAAGGAGCAAAATGCCAAGCACTGCTAGGATAATTTTTCTGACCATAATTATTTTTCAATTTTACTTTTCTATCCAACACTCCTTATTTATATATGTTGTGTTTAGATTTTGATTTCTTTCTGATTTTTATAAAATAAGGCTATTTTTGACTCCTGGCAGAACTTATAAGTTTTTGATAATTTAATTTGTGTTGTTGCGATGTTACCTTGTTGCGATGTTGTGGATAGTGTCTCGATTTAACAAGGCAACATCGCAACTTTAAAGATTAATTGTTACTCATTTATGAACCGAGCCATTAGCTTGGTTATTATCTCTAAATTGTCGAGGAGTCGTTTTGACTTGAATTCTGAAAACTCTAATAAAGTAAGAGGTTTCTTCAAATCCTAAATTGGTGGCAATCTCTTTAAGACTCTGTGGTGTGAAGATGAGTAAACGTTTAGCTTCTGCAATAATTCGTTCCAAGATTAATTGTTTAGCGGTTTTACCTGCATAAATTTTGGTGTAATTGGTTAAATTTCTAGCACTTACGCCTAATTTTTGCGTGTAAAAAATTAAGCGATGTTGGGTTTTAAAGTTCGTTTCAATTAATTGCAAAAATTCTTGATAAACGGAGAATTTATAATCTGGTTTTAATAATTCATTTTGAGGAGAAAACTGGTGGATATTTCGTTCAATTATCGTTAAAAAAATCATTAAAAACCAAATTAGGTTTTGGTTTCTTCCGAAAGTATGCTTTGGTTTATTGAATTCATTAAGCATTTGATGAATGACTACATCTAATTCCTCAATCGCAGCACTAGCAAAAGGAATGACATTAAAATTTTTTAGTTTTTTAGAAATAATAGCAAATCGAAAAGGAAAATAGGTCTTTAGAAAATTGGGGTCAAATACAATAATATAAGCTTCCATATCCTTTCCCTCTTGAAAGTTATGCACTTGACCTCTGGCAATAAAATAGAGTGTATTGGGTTTTACGGTGTAAACTTGGTTGTCTATTAATTGAGTACCAGTTCCAGATTTGACCCAAATTAATTCTTCATAAGTATGTCGATGATTCGCTTCATCCTTACTAAAATTAGCATCCAATTTCCGTACTTTAATCCAAACTTCTTCTGCTTTGTCTTTATTAAAAATGGGGATTTCCTGTTTCATTTTATACTAGTTAATTACAAGAACCTTCTAATTTTCCTGTCCAACGGATACCTTTTTCCAAAATCTCTAAATGAGTTGGTTCTTGGAAACTAGCCCCCGTATGCCCCATAGCAGAATAGAAAGTCCTACCTCCATTAGGTAAGCATTTATACCAAATAATTGGATGGTCGGTTCCCATACCAAAGTCTTTATCATTCACTAAATATTTAATATTACCACTCATTTCTAGCCCTTTTTCGGCTAAAGTATATAAGACTTTAAAACCTTTCGTTCTAGGATTATCGAAAAATACATACCATTCATCCGCACGATTAAAAGTGGCAGGAAGTCCCATACAAGGATAGCTACTAGTAGAATCACATTCCAAATGTAAATTAGCTGCTTGGATTTGAGGACTCAACGGATGGTGAGAAAAATGAGCACCAATTAATTCATTATAGTACCAATCCCAATGATGAGAATCATCTCCTGTACCATGAATCCCTAAAAAACCACCTCCATTTTCCATATATTCCCTAAAAGCTATTCTTTGTTCATCCGTTAGGTTTCGCCCCGTTGCATTACTCCAGATGACTACATCAAATTTGGCCAATTGTTCCTTGTTGAAAACGGCGGCATTGTTGGTCGCATAAATACTCCAATCATTCTTTTTAGCCATCTTTTCAAAAGCAGGAATGGCACTAGCAATAGCTTCTGAGTGAGGAAAACCATTGGTCTTACTAAATAATAATACCGAGAAATCCTTCATCTCAACAGGCAGTGTAGGCGGTGTTGAATCATAAAAAGGAAGTCCGTATTTCACTTTGTAAACAAAAGTGCCAATGCCAATCATTCCTATTAAGAGTAGGCTTAAAAAACTATACAATACAAATTTTAAAAACTTATTCATAAGAATATTTAGAAATGTACAAAATTGCTTTTGCGAAGATATTGATTTATTTTATAATGCGTAATTTTTACGCGAAGCTTTTAGGAAAGATCCGTAGCCAACCAATACATACAATTGGCAACGGATGTAAGGCAACGGATTTGACGAGCTAGACAAAATATTAAGTATTTTCTTAAAATTAATTTTTAATCTGATGCTCTAATTATGGAGTAACCGTAAAATAAAGTATACTTTATATATAACTATATTTTGAGATGCAGCCACAAACTGAGGACTGCTAATCAACTAAAAATGATAACAACTTTACCAGCTAAATATAATAACTTTACCCAAATTTTAAATATATAAATATGACGATAAAACCATTTAGGCTAGAAAGATATTACACACTGTATGAATTTACAGCAAAATATTCTTTATGTAATTCTGATTGTGAGGCGATGAGTATTGGAGATTTATTAGCCTTAGAAGATGGCGCACAAGAAAAATTCAATAATTTATGGTTAGGATATACAGAAACAAAAGGACATCCAGCACTTCGACGAGATATAGCAGCTACATATGAGCAGCTATCCGATGAAGATTTATTGGTTTGTACAGGAGCACAAGAACCTATTTTTTTGTTTTCGCAAGCCATGTTAAAAGCAGGAGATGAAGTAATTGTCCAAACCCCTTGTTATCAATCGGTACAATCTATTCCAGAGAGTATGGGCTGTAAGGTAATGGATTGGTTGGTTAAATATGAAAATGGAGTACCTACATTTGATTTGGCCGAGTTAGAAAAAATGATTACTAATAAAACCAAGGTAATATATATAAATACACCTCATAATCCAACAGGGTTTCATTTTTCAAAAGAACAACAAAAAGCACTTATTGAAATTGCTAGAAGGCATAATATTATCATTTTTAGCGATGAAGTCTATCGAGAATTGGAGCATCAACCAGTTTATGCTATTTCAGGATTTGGAGATGCTTATGAAAATGGGGTTTCACTAGGCGTGATGTCTAAAGCTTATGGTTTGCCAGGATTGAGGATAGGCTGGTTGGCGACTAAAAACCAGGAGATTTTAGAAAAAGTAGCAATGTTAAAAGAATATACGACTATCTGTAATTCAGCACCAAGTGAATTCTTAGCAGGCGTAGGCTTACGAAATAGACAACATTTACTAGATAGAAATCTATCAATAATCAATCAAAACCTCCCGTTATACGATGCCTTTTTTGAAAAACATGCCGATTTATTTTCTTGGTATAAACCCAATGCAGGGCCGATTGCTTTTGTGAAGATGAATTTTACGACAGCGGATATGGCATTTTCACAGCGGGTTTTAAAAGAGGCAAAACTATTATTATTACCAGGTGGCATCTATGATTATCCTGGTTTTTTTAGAATAGGTTTTGGTCGAAAGGCGATACCTGAAGCTTTGGAGGTATTTGAGTCTTTTATTGAAAAAATGTAAAATGTAAATAGAACATTGTATAATCCGCTGCCATACCTCCGTTGCCTCAAAGCCCAGTTTAAGCAACGGAGGTATGGCAGCGGATTTAATTAGCTTTTTATCTGCCAACCACTCCTCGATAATTCCTATCTTTGCCACATTAAAAAACCTAATTAAAATAACTGTTCATTTTTGCAAACGCCAGTAGAAATACTTAAGAAAAATTGGGGGTTTGATGCTTTTCGTCCCTTACAAGAAGACATTATCCAATCTGTTTTAGATGGAAAAGATACCCTTGCCTTATTGCCAACTGGTGGTGGAAAGTCGATTTGTTTTCAAGTACCTGCTTTGGCAAAAGAAGGTATATGCATTGTCGTCTCCCCTTTGATTGCCTTGATGAAAGACCAAGTAGATAACCTGAAAAAACGAAATATTGCTGCTATTGCTATTTATTCAGGGATGCGGTATACAGATATTGATCGAGCGTTAGATAATTGTATTTATGGAAATATAAAATTTCTATACCTTTCACCAGAACGATTAGTGACTGATTTAGCAAGAGCTAGAATTGCGCAGATGAATGTTAATCTATTTGCAGTTGATGAAGCGCATTGTATCTCGCAATGGGGCTATGATTTTCGACCACCTTATTTGGAAATTGCGACTATTCGGGAATTACATCCCAAAGTGCCTATTTTAGCTTTAACGGCAACAGCTACCCATCAAGTTATTGAAGATATTCAAGAAAAACTGAATTTTCCCACTTCCAATCTTTTTCAGGTAAGTTTTGAAAGAAAGAATTTGGCGTATGTCGTCTTACCTGAAAAAAATAAATACACTAAACTCTTAGAAATAGTTCGGAATGTAAAAGGTACAGGAATTATTTATACCCGCAGTCGTAGAAATACCAAAGAGGTAGCTAGTTTTTTACAGCGAAATAATATTCGAGCAGATTATTACCACGCGGGACTGAACCCAGAAATTCGTACCCATAAACAAGAAGCGTGGATGAAGAACCAAATCCGTGTTATGGTGTCTACGAATGCTTTTGGTATGGGGATAGATAAACCCGATGTGCGGTCAGTGATTCATTTGGATTTACCAGATAGTTTGGAAGCTTATTTTCAAGAAGCGGGTAGGGCAGGACGAGATGAAAAAAAGGCCTATTGTGTCTTATTATACGATGAATTAGATGGAGCAAGATTACGGAATAATTTTGAAGGGGCTTTTCCTTCGATGAAAATTATTCGACAAGTTTATCGAGCTTTAGGGAGTTATTTTCAATTAGCGGTTGGTGCTGGAATTGGCAGAAGTTTTGATTTTGATATTGGTGAGTTCTTGCAACGATATAACCTGAAAGCCATACCAACCTATAATAGCCTGAAAATATTAAGTCAAGCAGGATGGTTAGTCATGAGTGAAGCTGTTTTTTCACCTGCTACTATAAAAATTAAAGTAAACAGAGAAGTATTATATGATTACCAGTTAAAGCAACCTAAAATGGATAAGGTAATCAAATGGATTTTGCGATTATATCCCCAATCTATTAATAATTATACCCATTTTCAAGAAAGTAAAATAGCGAATAAAGTAGGAGCGTCTAGAGGAGATTTGACTAAAGCTTTTCAAAAACTAGTGCAAGACCAAATTATTGATTACCAGCCTCAAAAAGATAAACCACAGCTGATTTATCTCAAAGAAAGAGTAGATGCAGATAATTTGGCTATTGACATGGCATTATATAATTTTCGTAAAAAACGATACCGGGAAAGTATTGAGCAAGCTATTCAATATGCAGAAACGCCCCGTTGCCGTAGTAAACAATTATTAAGTTATTTTGGAGAAAAAAAAGCACCGCTTTGTGGTCTTTGCGATGTATGTTTAGGTAGAACAAAAGGGGAGTTTGACGAACAAGAGTATGAGCGATATAAACAAAAAATTAAACGCTTAGTCAAAAGAGAAAAACTGACTACCGCAGAGCTAGTTACTTCTTTTGGTCATAAACGAACGGAATTAATTGAACAAGTTTTGGCTTATTTGATGGAGGAAGGATTTGTAGATATTCAGGAAGATATTGTAATTTGGCAAGCCTAAAATATACATTAATCAAACTCCAAAAAAAAATGATATTAACTACCACAAGTACACTACAAAACCAAGAAATCGAAGCTTATTTAGGCCTAGTGACAGGCGAAACGATTATTGGCGCTAACTTATTTAAAGATTTATTCGCTAGTATACGAGATGTTGTTGGTGGGCGATCATCATCTTATGAAAGTGTATTGAGAGAGGCAAAGGATACGGCTATGTCGGAGATGCAAAACCATGCAGAACGATTGGGGGCGAATGCAATTATCGGTATTGATTTAGATTATGAAAGTATTGGTGCAAGCGGTAGTATGTTAATGGTCGTAGCAACAGGAACAGCCGTTCGGGTTAAAAATGCACCAGATGATTTTGTATAGTCTTACTTAAGGCTGGTTAGGACTTTTAGTCCGATACTTCTATTTTTCTTGCCTCTGGCAAGTGCGAATAATTGACTTTTTGAAAAATATTTGCCCTAATCTCGCCAGAGGCGGGTCGTATTAATCGTAAAGCATGAATGAGTTAGTTCACGGAGAGGCCGCAGAGTTCGCAGAGCTTATCTAAATTATGCGTTTCTCTGCGGTCTCTGCGTGCAAAATACCTGTCAATTTACACTTATCATTGCTGTTTTACGCTTAATAGCGGGTCGAATAAAGGTGAGTGATGGATTGAAAATCCTAACCAGTAATCCTAAAATAATCATTAGTTGTTCAATGATTTTTGTTACACTCCTTACTTATTTTTTCTAATTCCTATTTTGTTACGAATCCTACTATGAAATTAGAGATAGATTTTTTGCAATTTCAACCCAATCTAAAGGTCAAAAAAGAAGCAAAACAACGGTTAATTTTTTGTGCCATTCGCAAAAAATATTTGGTATTGCAACCTGAGGAATTGGTGCGACAATTAACCATAGAATATTTGATTAAGGATAGAAAATATAATCGAAATAGCATCCATGTAGAACGAGGTTTGTCGGTAAATGGCCTTTATCGGCGTACAGATATAATCGTTTATAATCAAACTGCTGACCCCTATTTATTAGTAGAATGTAAGCGCCCCAAAGTAAAAATAACCCAAGCCGTTTTCGACCAAATCGCTCGTTATAACCTCACCTTGAAAGTTAAATACCTTTTAGTAACCAATGGCATAGATACTTTTTGCTGTGAAATGGACTATAAAGCCCAATCCTATCGTTTCTTAACTGAGGTACCGACTAAATAAAAACTTCAACATCAAATTCAATCTCAACTTTTAAATTTATAATTTCTCTTTATTTCTGTTACTTTTTTTGTCTCCTGCATTATACTATTGAAAACTTCCTAAAATAGCTAAAGCGGATAAAGAAAAAGCATGCAATATTCATTAACGATTAATCCATCTTATTTGAGTTCTAAAACCCAATCAGTCACTAAAAAGGCGATGCAGCAGGAATGGCAAGAAATTCAAACTGCTCAACAAAGTCCTGCGATGTTTCGCCCATTATACGACCGATATTATGAACCCATTTTTCGCTACATTTACCGACGAACGTCTGATGAATCTTTATCTGCTGATTTATGTTCTGAAGTGTTTTTTAAGGCGATGCAAAAATTAGGTGGTTATGAATTTAAAGGTGTCCCTTTTTCCGCATGGTTGTATAGGATAGCAAGTAATGAAATCACCCAACATTTTAGGAATACTCAGAAAAACCGAACGGTAAGTGTGGAAATGACTGCCTTACCAGAAATCATGGAAGAAATGGGCGACTTGGAGTCGATTGAACAATATCAATTTCGAGAAGCCCTCATTCCCTGTTTAAATGAATTGAAGCCGAAAGATTTAGAAATCATAGAACTCCGATTTTTTGAACAACGGCCATTTAAGGAAATTGCTGATTTATTAGCCATTACAGAAAGCAGCTGCAAAATGAGAACGTACAGAGTTTTAGAACGATTGAAAAAAATAATTTTAAAAAATAAAAGATAGTTGAATGGTTATATTGTTTTATGGTTATGGAGACTCAGTACGCTTTCTAAGTTGCTGATTATTAACAATACAACAATAAAACCATTCAGCAATTATCAAACTTGCATTTATGGATAACAACTACAATTTTAAAATAAATCAACCGCCTTTGAAGAAGGCGGACATTGATAAACATAAGGATTTTGATGCCTTATTAAAGCGGGTGGAGGGAACACCTCCTCCCAAAAAACAGCTAAAAGTAGCGAGTAGAAAATTCTACTATTGGATAGGTGGAATTGCTGCAACCTTATTAATTGCCGTTTTATCATTTAGTGATTTTTTCCAAAATCAGGACGCAAATCAAAATGCAACCCTAGCCTATTTAACTACCCAACCTTATGTTAATCCACCGATGGAAAGTTTGGCTAAAAAAGCGGAAATAATAAGGGTTAATGCCAACGAAGGTGGAGTGTATCAATTTCCTTCTGGTTCAAAAATAGTCGTGCCAAGGTCTGCTTTTGCCAATTCCTATGGCGCTTTAATAGAAGGAGACGTTGAAATCCATTTCAAAGAATACCATGATTATGTAGATTTTTTTTTAAGTGGCATTCCAATGGAAATTGATGTGGATGGGAAAGCAGGAGTTTTGGAATCGGCAGGAATGATTGAAGTTTATGCTACGCAGAATGGAGAAAAGCTACAAATGTTACCTGAAAAACCCATTGATATTGAGTTGAAAAGCAAAATTGCTTTTGCTGGAGATACGCCCCCTGAGTTTAATATTTATTATTTGGATGAGGAAAAGCGGGAATGGAATTTGGAAGGGAAAGATAAAATAGAACTAGCACCGAAATCCAACTCGCCACAAGGAATTACACCTTTTTTAATACGAGATAGTTTGGGGAATATTATAGGGGGAAATGAAGCTTTTGTAAAGACTATCGGTGACCCAGATGATCCTTATTTTACAGGTCAAGTAACTTATGATACCACTTATGCTGAATCAACTGAATCATTAGAAATGGCTAAAGTTGAACAGGAAAAAGTATTAGAAACTAAGTTGCAAACTCAACTTGCTCAAATAGAAAAACAGTTTAAATTACCAACTAAACCTGAAAAACCAGAGCAATATGACGGTAATTCCATGACGATGGAATTAGATTTTAAAGGGGAAGATTTAGGCGCTAAAAATTACAAAGGGACGATTTGGCAAGTAATGTCTACCATTGATGCATTTGACGATTTTTCTGCGACTGTTTGGGAAGATTATGATTTAGAAAAAACAGTTGATGGATCCTTTACCCTAAATTTAGCAAAAGGAGAGAAAACAGCCACTTTGAAAGTGAAGCCAGTTTTAACTGGAAATGATTACAATCAAGCCTTACAACAATTTGAAACAAAATTGGCAGCTTATCAAACCGAAAAAATAGCAATAGAAAAAGCATTGGCTGCTAAAAAAGAAGCAATTGCTGACCAAATTGCGATTGAAAAAGAGTTAGCAGGTAAAGATTTCTCGGAAAGAATAGCCGCTTTGAAAGCGAAAGGCCATACCAATTATGCCACCAATGAAATTGTCAAACGGGCTGTATTAAATAAATTCCAAATCAATCGTTTTGGTACTTGGAATTGTGACCGACCTCGACCACCGTATTTAGCAAGACTTGATGGCACCTTTCAAGACCAACATTTTAACAGTTATAAAAATAGGCTGGTCTACCATACCGATAAATCTCAAAATACCGTCAGACGAGTTTATCTAAAAGATATAGCGAAAGACATTCAATTTAATAAAGACAGTAAAAACCTAATTTGGTTAGTGACCGAAGAAAACAAATTAGCTGTTTTTCCTCCAGCTTATTTTGACCGAATTCAACAGATGGATGGCGCTTATGCTTTTGAGGTGAATTTGAGTGAAATGAGTATTAATTCGGAAGAGGATGTTAGAGCTGTCCTAAAATTATAGCCAAGAAATAGTAAGGAACGAGCATCTAATAATGCGCTAGATTTACTAAAAAGATTTTTCAAATCGCAAAGTTTCCTCTGCGACTTGAAAAATCTTTTTTTTGTTTAAATTTATTAGCGCCTCAGAAATGAAAACACTAAAGAATTGAAACCTAAAACCAACCAATCAATTTAGCAATAATCAGACTTTTCCCAAACTTTCCATTACTCATTTATATTTATTAGCTACCTTTTTCTCCATCTTTGTTGACCTTTTTCTTCATCGAAATGTCATATAAATACCATAACAGTATTCAGTTGTCCGTTTCTCTTGAATTGGCAAAAAAATTGCCTTGGTATTAATTGAAAATTACTTTTTTTAGGAAATAATAAATATGTTTGCAATTGCAATATGTTTGCCCACCTATTAAACCTAAGAAAACCTAAAACTTCCCGTGCAATAAATACAATCATAAAAGACTTTCTACTTTTTAATCCATTTGATAACTAGAAACTATTTACCGAAAATAAATAGTTTTTTCTCATGTATCGCCTTTTCATTGTGAAATTATCCTAATATCTATTAGTAGGTAATGTAAATGACATGCCTATAAATAAAAGATAAAATATGCTACCTCCCCTGCTTAGTAAATGTACTAAGGAGATATAGTATACTTTGTCTCAATACTCATTATTTATTATCACTCGAAATTGAAAATTACTCCGTATGAATTTAAAATTTCTATTCTTTTTCTCCTTCCTTTTAACTGGTTTCCTGCTTTTTAGTCAAAGTAGTCCAAAAATAATTGGCGCAGGCGGAACCGTTGCAAATATGTCGGTCACTTCCAGCCCGTCTAGTAATGGGAGTATCTCAGAAAATACAATTATTGAAGATGGGTTTTTGCCTAACCTGAATGCAGCCTCTAGGTTTTTAGGACATGCAACTTTAGGAGCAGATTACGAAACGATTGAAGGGGTTGCCAAAATGGGAATAGAGAATTGGGTAGATGAACAATTAGCTTTACCTATTAATATGTCAGTTAAGGGTTTTACAAGTCAAATTTTAGGAATGGCTGCTGATTCTATTCTTAATATGGGCGGTTCTATTCCTAATGATTTTGAAGAAAGTCGAAATTTTTGGCATTTTGCCTGGTGGCAATATACCATGACCCAACCAGATTTATTGAGGAATAGAGTTGCCTTAGCGTTAAGTGAAATATTTGTAATCTCTGAATTTCCTGATTTGGAGGACCAGCCTCTTGGGATGGCAGATTTCTATGATTTGCTACTAAGAAATTCTTTTGGAAACTATAGAGATTTACTCTATGAGGTGACCATGCACCCAGCTATGGGTTTTTATTTGACTTCTGTAAATAATTTTCGGACAACCCCAGAATTTAATCGTTTTCCAGATGAAAATTATGCTAGAGAAATTATGCAATTATTTTCAATTGGACTATTTGAGTTAAATGAAGACGGTACGCAAAAAACCTTTAATGGGCAACCTATTCCTACCTATGGGAATGCTGCTATTATTGAATTTGCTAAGATTTTTACTGGTTTAACATGGGGAGATGCTGGGTTTGTATTTGGAAGAAATGCTAGTGGGAAAAATAGTTATACCCAGCCTATGAAAATGCTTAATTTCTACCACGAACCAGGCCCTAAATATTTACTAAAAGGTCAAGTTGTACCTGACCGAAGCCCTACAGATGGGATGGCTGATTTAAATGATGCTATTGATAATTTATTTAATCACCCTAACGTTGGGCCATTTATTGGGTATCGTCTCATTCAACGATTGGTCACATCTAACCCGTCTCCCGAATACATTGCCAGAATAACCGCTGTTTTTAATGATAATGGAAATGGAGAGAGAGGTGATTTAAAAGCAGTAATTAAAGCCATATTATTAGATGAAGAGGCAATGAATTGTCCTTTCCAAGATGGCGCGGATAATGGACGATTAAGAGAACCAATGATTCGATATACTCATCTTGCACGTGCTTTTAATGCAGCGGCAGAGACTGGTTTGTATAGAAATACCATGAATAATTTTTACGATAGAAGTTTTCAAAGACCACTAGGTGCTAGGACGGTGTTTAACTTTTTTACGCCAAATTATAAACCTAATGGGGCAATTACTGAAATGCAGAAAGTAGCACCAGAATTCCAAATTACGGACGCTTTGACCATCACAGGCTATGCCAATGAATTAAAAGAATGGCTAATTGATAACAATTTGATGCAATATGCGGACATCTTTAGTGGGGAACAGAATTATGATAATAAAAAAGCCTACCTAAATCTAGATGATGAAAATGCCTTACAAGACCTTGAAAATATACCCAAATTAATGGATCGCTTAGATATTATTTTAACGCATGGGCAGATGACCGATCTTACGAAACAACAAATAACCAAAGCTGTAGAGAGCGTACCTGAAAACAGAGCAGACCAGCGAGTGAGATTAGCCATTTATTTGATTATGCTATCACCTGATTATCTAATAATTCGATAGTTTTTGTCTGTTATTTTTTAATTATTATTTTAAAATAAATTTATGTCTTTGTTGAATAATATAAATAGAAGAAGATTTTTAGGGTATGGTGCTTGTGCTGCGATGGGAACAAATACCTTTATGAATACTTTAGTTAATTTAATGTCAACCAATGCACTAGCTGGAGAGCAAGCTAGAAGTACAAATGCAGATGACTATAAAGCTTTGGTCTGCATTCTACAAGCAGGAGGGAATGATTCGTTTAACATGTTGGCGCCCAAAGGAGATACGGAGTATGCTCAATATTCTGCTACTAGAGGCGGAATCGATAGAAACGCAGGAGGAATTGCTTTAATTCAAGATAATATTATAGAATTATCTAATGTTTCAGGAGACCAAGGTAGAAGATTAGGTGTGAATCCTGGGATGCAAGCCTTGGCGGATTTATATGAGACAGGAGATTTGGCATTTATCGCTAACGTTGGTACCTTAATTAAACCTATTGCCAATATAGATGAATATAGAAATAATTCTAGCTTACGCCCACCAGGATTATTTTCCCATTCTGACCAACAAGAACAATGGCAAACCTCTATTGCTAGTTCGAGGCAAGAGGCGCTTGGTTGGGGGGGGAAAGTAGCAGATATGCTGAATCAACTAAATACAGATCAGCTAATTTCTATGAATATTTCCTTGTCCGGAAAGAATTTGTTCCAATCTGGACAGAATGTAGTGGAATATACCATTAATAATTCTAGTTTGGGCGGGGTAGGTTTTGAATCTTATCCTACTTGGTGGAGAGAGTTTAATTTGATGAATACCCTTCGTGAAAATACCGTTAAAAATTTAGCGGGAGATGTTTATAATAACATTTTTAAAGAAACAATGGGCGGGCTTACTAAGCAGACATTGGAGGTGCAAGAACGATTTGCGACTGCTTTGCAAAGTGCAGGTGATTTTACTACAGAGTTTCCAAATAATCGGTTTGCTAGTAATTTAGAACAAATTGCAAGGGTCATTTCTATTAATGAAGCTTTAAATGTAAAACGACAAATATTTTTTGTTTCCATCGGTGGTTGGGATAATCATAATGAGGTGATTACTACACAGCAGAATAATCTGACGACTGTTTCTACTGGAATTGCAGCCTTTGTAAATGCGATTAAAGAGGTTGGACTAGCAGACAAAGTAACAACCTTTACTGTTTCTGATTTTGCTAGAACACTTTCTTCTAATGGAAGAGGGTCTGACCACGCTTGGGGCGGAAACACTATGGTAGCAGGAGGAGCCGTAAATGGCAAAAAAGTTTATGGGAGTTATCCTGATTTACATTTAGACGGAAATCCTTTAAATACAGATGGGCGAGGACGGTTGATACCAACAACTTCAGTAGATGCACTATTTGCTGAGCTAGCAATTTGGTTTGGCGTACCTAAAAGTAGATTGGGGGAAGTATTTCCAAATTTACATGAATTTTATAGTATAAGTTCTTCTAATAATCCTATAGGATTCTTACCTAATGGTGTACCAGCTATTAGTGGGTAGTGGAAAGTGTATTGTATTTATTAGGACACTTAACAATTTATTGCAGTTTAAAAAAATATTATGTTGCTTCATATAAATAAATTATTTCTAAAGAAGACCTATCTATTCTTTGTCTTTTTTTTCATGCTGATTTACACTAAGGGAATAGCTCAACCAGCCTGTTTAGGAGAACAAGGAAAATTAGTATGGAATATGTGGGATTCTAATTCTTTGAATGAGACAATCCATCAACCAACGTTTCCATTTAAGCCAACTCGAACCCAAGAACTAGTAGATTCTTTTAAAACGCCTTTTACAAGTTTTTCGGACACTTATATCTCTTTTGTGAGAGGCTACCTGAAAGTTCCTCAATCAGGGGATTATATTTTTAATGTTACTGGAGATGATGATGTTTTGTTCTCTCTAAGTACAGGAGAATCCGAAAAAAACATTGGGCTAATTTCCTCATTTGATGGTTGGACAGAGCCAACTGAACACTATAAGTACAACTCGCAAACTTCTACTACTCAATCGCTTCAAGCTAATCAATACTATTATTTTGAACTACTTCATCAAGAAGGTGGTGGTGGTGACCATTTTAGGGTCAGTTGGAAAACACCTTTTGCTACAGATACTTCTTTTCAAGCCGTGCCTGTTCAATATCTTTTTGATTACACTTGTAATTTAGATTGTCCCGAAAAAGGGACGCCTTGTGATGATAATGATGGAAATACTTTAAATGATGTGCAAGATGGATACTGTAATTGTTACGGTACGCCTCAACCAAGAAATACACCAAATTGTATTGGCGAGAAAGGTTTTGTTAATGCTATGCATTATGACAGTATATATGGAGATAGATTGACCCATCTATATTTTGATTCAAGCTATCCGCTCAATCCTGGTCGTGGAGAAAAATTGGAAGTTTTGCAACTTACAGATGGAGGTCTTGATTCTTTTGGAACAGTAATTAAAGGCTACTTATCTGTTCCTGTTACTGGTACGTATTATTTTAACATTACAGGACGGCGAAGAGCAGGCATGAAATTGAGTAGTACCGAAAACCCAGAAGAAGCTGGTTTTATTGCTTTTTATGACAATAATTGTTGTATTAGTACCTATGATCATACTAGAGAGGCGACGCAAACATCTCAAGGCCAGATTCTAGAGAAAGGAAAATACTATTATTTTGAAATTAATTATAAAGCACATACTGGTAACGAGTATTTTAATGTTTTTTGGAAAACTCCTTTTTATGTTGATGATAAATGGAGAAGACTAGATGGAAGTTATTTTTACCAATATGACCCTACTTGTGAATTTGCTTGTATGCCTGAAGGCACACCTTGTGATGATGGCAGTGCCACAACTATGAGAGATACTTTCAATGCAAATTGTTTATGCGTAGGTATTCCTTGTCCGAATAATGACTGTGGAGAATCAGCTGAGGTAGCAGCAAGAAATTATCAATCTCCAGAAGCTTGTGGTACCTCAGATGAATTAAAAAATGAAGCGGCTAATGCTTGGTTAAGTTGTACGGATGCAACCAATCCAGCTACTAATGCAGCAGGGAAATGGATACAATATGACTTAGGGCAGAGTTATTATATTGATAAAGCCAATATTTGGAATTATAATGTATCTGCTTTAACGGGAAGAGGTTTCAAAGACGTAACCATTCACGTTTCTAGTGATGGTTCAAATTGGACTAGCATAGGAAATTTTTCCTGGTCAGAAGCTACTGGTTTAGTTGGTTATGGTGGATTTGAACAAAATATGGGGGTTACTGGTCGATACATAATTATAAGTGCAACGAGCAATTTTGATGGTAATAATTGTTTTGGGTTGAGTAAAGTCAATTTTGCCGTTTTTGATTGCTTAAATATCGGAAAACCATGTAATGATGGAAATGCTGAAACTTCGAATGATGTTTATAATACAGATTGTAAATGTGAAGGAACAACTCCTACTGTAGAGAATTTTTGTAGAAGAGAAAGAAGAGTACATGGTAATATTGCAATTGACCCGAATAACTATGATGCAGAAAAGACCATCACCAGTGAAGCCATTTTACTAGCAAATTATGATGTAAGTTATATTGCTGGAGAATCTATAAGCCTAATGCCAGGTTTTCATGCACAGATAGGAAGCAATTTATTGGCGATGATTGGTGGATGTACTCCAGTTCAAAGCATAGACGAAATTGTGGATAATACGATTATTCGACCTTATGATGTTGGCGATTTATATAATTTTCCACCAAAAGGTGGAGTAGATACAACTACTGTTGATACCATTATTGGAGCAGGTAGTCGATTAATAGTAGGCACTCCACAGCATTTGGCGACGACTCTAGAAATTACGCCAAATCCTACAAAGGATTGGGCAGTATTTGATTTTTATTTACCAATCACCACAAGTGTCACGCTAAAAATCTATGCTTCCAATGGACAAGAAGTAGCTACTTTGATTAATAATCGAGTGATTGAGAAAGGTAATTTTAAAGAAAGATTCCAAGCACAAAATTTAGCCAAAGGAATTTATCTAGTAACTTTATCAACAGAGGCTACTGTTCTTACTAAGAGTTTGGCGGTTATTGAATAAATAAATATTCTAGTATTAAATATTTTATTGTATGGTTATATTGCCAAAGTCACAATTAATACTTGTGCCATTCAGCAATATAACCATTTCAATTTTTAGAAAGATTAAAACTAAAAACGATGACTAACTACCTCCTAAAGGTTATAAAAACAGGGTTTCTTAGAATTTTATTTTTGGCTGCTATATTTGGCAATTTGCCGAACTTTGGTTGGGGGCAGGTGGTAATTAATCAAGTAGATGATTTTAATGATGGTACGGTACAAGGCTGGGTAACAGGTAAATTAAATGATACCATTATTACGAATCAGGCTAATAAACTACAGGTAAGAGCTATAGGTGGTATTGGGCAATTTGGTAAATTATTGGTTTTTAATGAAACGACATGGAGTGGAGATTATATTGGACAAGGTATTACTTCTATTAAACTTAAATTACAAAATATATTTGACCCATTTGGAAATGGTCTTAAAATGAGGTTAGCAATTGGTGACGGAAGAGCGCCTGGTGCTTCGCCAAATGGTACGACTTGGTTTGTCTCAACAACTCCAGTAATTCTAACCACCTCGTCTGGAGAAGTAGAAGCCATATTTTCAATAAAAGAAGCAGATTTGACTAGAGCTCAAGGGGCAGCTACTTATACTAGTGTGCTTTCTAATGTAGCTGCTTTAAGAATAACGAATGCTACTTCGGCTACTAATCCTAGGGGCGATGATATTACTATAGCCACCCTTTTAATTGATGATATTACTGCTTGTGGTTGTTTAGGAACACCTTATAATGAAACGGTAGACGGAGACTTATCCAGTGATTTTTCCAAACCTACTTTTATCGAATTATCAGGTACGACAATGGATACGATTACCAGTTGTCAACAGGGAAGCCCATTAGACGTTGATTATTTCACGATTGAAGTTCCTCAAGATTCTGTATTAAGCGGATTAGTGCTGACGAACTATACTGCTGCTGAAAATAATAAAGGTTTTTTTGGGGTTCGAGCAGGAACTGCTTTTACTACTTCGGCAGGCAATACTACGGCGGGAGATTTACTAGGAGGGGTGACTTATGGGTCGGAACATGAAGGACTAAATATACTTCCTGTTATGGGTACACTATCAGGTAGCCAAGGCTTTACAGGAGCTTTACCTGCTGGAAAATATACTTTTTGGTTAAATCAATTTGGCCCACAATCCTGTGCTTCTTTACAATTCCTGTTATCAAAAGCTCCAGAAAATAATGATTTATCTAACGACGCATTGAATCCAACGACTGTTCAATTCTCTCCAGCAATGGATACGGTTAGTAATTGTTTTCAAAATGGGGAGGTCGATTATTTTACTTTTAATGTGCCAATAGATTCTGTACTAACAGGTATAAAGTTAACAGGATATGAGGTTGCGAGTGCTAGTAACCAAGCTTTCATTGGCATTCAAAAAGGAAATACCTTTACCGAACCAGCCTCTGGAACAAATGTAGCTAATTTATTAGGAGGATTAGTTTTTGGCACAGGAAACTTAGGGACAGATATACTCCCTGCTATGGGGAATTTACCAAGTAGTCAAGGTTTCACAGCACCATTATCTGCGGGAGATTATACTATTTGGTTAAATCAAACGGGTGATGAATCTTGTGCGACATTTCAATTTCAATTTGCTAATAATGATTTATCTGATGACCGTTTAAACCCAACGGTTGTTTCCTTTTCTGAGAACCTAGATACAGTAAGCAATTGTGTCCAAGGAAACCCTAGTGATGTCGATTATTTTACTTTTAATGTACCTGTAAATTCAGAGTTGAGCGAATTAAAGTTAAAGAATTATGAATTTGAAGGCACTAATAATCAGTCGTTTATTGGGATTCAGGCAGGAACTACTTTCACCGAACCTGCTTCAGGAACAGATGTGGGTAACTTATTAGGGGGGCTAGTTTTTGGTGCAGGAAACTTAGGAACAGATATACTTCCTGCGATGGGCACTTTAAATGGTAGTCAAGGTTTCACGACTCCATTACCAGCAGGTGATTATACTTTATGGTTGAATCAAACGGGGCCTTCCGCTTGTGCCACCTTCCAATTTGTATTTACTACTAATAATGAATGTCCAAGTATTTTGACTTTTGCAAATGAAACGGTTAATTCTGATATTTATAAAGCGGCTGATACTATTAAAACAATAGGAAATGTATTAATAGAAAATGCAAGTACGGTAACATTTCAAGCAGGAAAGGCAATTCAATTGAATAGTGGATTTCATGTGATGGCTGGAAGTAATTTCTCCGCTCAAATTATAGATTGTACACCTCCTGCAAACTTATCAAGGATAGAAAATGATAATCGCCAACAATTTTTTACGCAACCGAAAAGGACTCAAATACCTTTAAAAGTATACCCAAATCCTTTTTATAATGCGACTACGATTGCGTACAAATTGAATAAGGCGGAAAAAGTAGGCGTATACATTTATAATTTATCAGGAAAATTGGTAAAGACAATAATTGAAGATGAATTTCAAGCAGTTGGTAATTATCAGTATGACTTTAGGAAGGATAATTTAAAAGAGGGTATGTATTTTCTAAACTTAAGAACAGAAAAAGAACAGTTGGTTAAAAAAATAGTGTTATTGGATTAATGGGGAATTGGAAAGTGTTTAATAACGATAGAGAAATAACACGAAGCACCTTTAATATTTTAGTAGGCCAATTTTTGTCTTACTACTAACAACGTTTGACGTCAAAATAGATTTTAATTCCTTACTTTTGAGGTTCTTATTTTAAACGTTTATTGATTGTAAATACTAATGGTGAAAAATTATATACTTTGTTTGATTTGTTGTTTATTGATAGGTTGTAAAGGGGTAAAGAAAGAAGAACTAAAGGGAAAATGGAGGGCCGTTCAATTAACGGAAGAAGGGGATTCTTTAAAGGTTAACCTCGATGAAATTACGCTAAATTTTCATGAAAAAGGCTATGATTTTACGAGTACTTTAAATTATAAAGAGGCTGGAATTTATACGCTTAAAGATAATTTATTAACGACCTTGGATAGTTTGAATGAAGGCACACAAGAGAAGGTCGTTGAAATTACAAGACTGCAAAATGATTCCTTATATATTCGAATGAATGAAGAAGGGAAGGAGCGACTTTTAGTACTGACAAGGAATTAAGAGTTGCAATTGAAATTCTGGAACACCCGAAATGTTGGCTTCTTTAAATTTTTTTTGACTTAGTTTAAAAGGTGCATTAAAATTTGTCTCTCATTGGACTTGCTCTAATAATCGCCTTGCTGATGTGGCTTATACTTGCGAATTTTACTACCTTTAGGTTTCTTCTAATTTTTCACCGAGAATTTATGCCTAAACCTATTCCTACCTTTATATTTTCATTCTTGTGGAAATCATTGCTTATGTGGTGTTTTATAACTTTGCTAAGTTGCAAAAGCACTAATACCTTTGTCCAAAATGCGTCAACTAAAATGACGGAGCAGGAAATCACAATTCTTGCACAAAAAATTCATGAAGAAGCTTTGGTATTAGATGCCCATGCCGATATTGCAACCCCAACTATTTCACCTACCTTTTTAAGTGCAGATGGACTTTCTAAAGTAGATATAACTAAATTAACAGTTGGAGGAGTGGGAGCCGTAGTGATGTCTGTGGCAGTTGCACCAGGACCTAGAACTGCGGAAGGTGACGCCGCCGCAAGAACCGAAGCGAATGAGAAATTAACGATTGTTAATCAATTAATAAAAGAGAGTGAAGGAACACTTGTTTTATCCAAGTCCGTTGCGGATTTGGTAAAGGCAAAAGCCAACAATCAGATTTCTTTTATCTTAGGTTTCCAGAACGCAAGGTCACTAGAAAAGAACGTATCCACCATTGATTCTTTTTATAATGCAGGAGTTAGGATATTTGGATTAAACCATTTGGGGCATAACGATTTTTCAGACTCTTCTCGCCCATTTTTTGATGGCGAAACAGGTAGGTATGAACCAGATTCCGAACATGGAGGATTATCGACATTAGGCAAAGCAGCCGTTAAGCGCCTTAACCAATTAGGTGCTATTATTGATGTTTCTCAATTATCAAAACAAGCGACTTTACAAACACTTGCCTTAACGACTGCCCCTGTTATTGCTAGTCATTCCAATGTGTTAGCTATCTCCGATGTAACTCGAAATATATCAGATGAAGAAATTGACTTGATTGGGAAAAATGGTGGAGTAGTACATATTGCCCCTTTTCGAGCTTATTTATTAGGTTATTCAGACCCTAATTTAGTAGCGGAAATAAAAACGGCTCGTCGTGCCGCAGGTGTTAGCGAAAAATATTCTTATCCATTTGAATTATACTGGGAAATTGCAGACCTTACTAAAAGGTATGCTTTTCTAAAATCTGTTAGTGATATTATTGGCCCAGCAGATGTAGATAACCTTATTGATCACATAGATTATGTCGTCAAAAGAATCGGTATTAATCATGTCGGAATTGGAACAGATTTTAATCATGGAAGCGGTATAGATGGCTATGTAGATGCAGCAGATGCTTTGAATGTAACCATTGGATTAGTTCAACGAGGTTATTCTGCTAAAGATATTGAGAAAATTTGGGGCGGTAATTTCTTGCGTGTTTTTAAGGCGGTAGAAAAAAAATCAAGTAATAAATAACTGCTTAATAGTTGTCGGTTATTTAGCTACGAACGAAACTGATAACGGACAACTGATAACTGATGAAATTATTTGAATTTCGTAAGTTTTAGTTTCTATTTCATAATTTTTCTCGTAAAAAATGTTTGTATCTTACATCTTTATTGATAAAACTAATGATTAAATTATGGCTACTTATAAGCTTAACATCAACGGAAAGCAGCGGCAAGTAGAGGTTGCTCCAGAAACCCCAATGCTTTGGGTATTAAGAGATCATTTGAATATGGTTGGCACTAAATATGGTTGCGGTATTGCTCAATGTGGCGCTTGCACAGTTCATTTGGACGGTGTGGCTATGCGTTCTTGTCAATTGCCAGTTTCTGCCATGAAAGATAAAAAAATAACAACTATTGAAGGCTTATCTGATAATGGTATCCATCCAGTACAACAAGCTTGGTTAGAACATGATGTTCCTCAATGCGGCTATTGTCAAGCTGGTCAAATAATGAGTGCAGCCGCTTTATTGAAAGATAATCCCAATCCAAGTGATTCGGATATTGATGTAGCCATGAATGGTAATATTTGTCGTTGCGGGACTTATACACGAATTAAAGCAGCGATTAAAACGGCCGCTAAAATGGGCTAATTTATATCTGTAGCTTAGGCCTCTGGCCTGAGTAGGTTATATTTCTACTCAGACTAGAAATCTAAACTACAATTTCCTCTAAAAAAAATATCATGACACTTATAAAAACAGCCGTCGGTAGACGTTCCTTTTTAAAATCAACCGCAGTAGCAGGTGGCGGTATGATGCTTGGTTTTAGTTGGTTAGCCTCTTGTCAATCTAAAACAGAAGCTGAGGTTTTAGCCATGCCTAAGGAATGGTTTGAAATTAATTCCTATTTGAAAATTGGGGATAATGGGGTAGTGACTATTGTTTCCCCTAATCCAGAATTTGGACAAAACGTTCGAACGTCGATGCCGATGCTAATAGCAGAGGAATTGGATGTTGATTGGGAAAAGGTAATTGTGGAACAAGCACCCTACCATGCTAAAAAATATGGCATGCAATTTACAGGTGGCAGTCGGGGGATTATGTCCAGATGGGAACCTTTAAGAATGACGGGCGCAACTGCACGGCACATGTTACGAACAGCCGCAGCAGAAGCGTGGGAAGTGCCCGTAGCAGAAATTACTACAGATGCAGGCGTATTACATCATAAAGCAAGTGGCAAATCTGCTGGATATGGCGAAATGGCAGCAGCAGCAGGCAAAATTCCAGTACCCACAGAAGTGAAATTAAAGGAAGTAAAAGATTTTAAATTGATTGGTACTTCTCGGAAAAATGTAGATGGAAAAGATATTGTCACAGGTAAACCAATGTTCGGGGTAGATTATCACCAAGAAGGAATGTTGTTTGCCATGATTGAGCATCCGCCTGCTTTTGGAATGACTTTGAAATCGGTAGATGATACCGCTGTAAAAGCGATGTCTGGTATCAAAGATGTTGTCACGATAAAAAGTTATAAAGACGGTTATGAAAAAGGAGGTTTTGATACCAATGCTTTTGCTGAAATTGTAGCGATAGTTGGTAATTCCACTTGGGAAGTGATGCAAGCGAAAAAGCAATTAAAAGTAGAATGGCAACCGATTACTGCGTACACCGAAAAAATTAAGGGATTTAGGGGAGATATAACAGAGAAGCATATTCCAGCAGGTTTAGAATCTACGACGATTCACAATGCTCGAATGGCGGAACTAGCTGCCAAACCAGGAAAGATAGTTCGGGAAGATGGGAATCCTGATGCAGCATTTAAGAATGCTGCAAAAATAATAGAGAGAAGTTATTCCGCTCCGTTCTTGGCACATAATTGTATGGAACCGATGAATTCTTTTGCGCATGTACAGGGAGACAAGGTGAAGATTGCTGCACCGCTCCAAATTCCTGCTTTGATTATACCTACCATTGCGGCGAGTTTAGAGATTCCAGCAGAAAATATTGAGATGGACATTACTCGTATGGGTGGTGGTTTTGGTCGTAGAGCTTATTCCCATTATATCGTGGAGGCGGCCTTAATTTCCAAGCAAGTTAATGCGCCTGTAAAATTAATGTATACCCGAGAAGACGATATGACACATGGTATTTATCGACCGACTTATCAGGCAACTTATCGAGCAGCATTGGATGAAAATAATAACTTAACCGCTTTGCACGTAAAAGCAGGTGGTATTCCAGAAAGTCCACTATTTGCGAACCGTTTTCCAGCGGGTGCATTGGATAATTATAAAGCGGAAGAATGGGTGATTGACTCTAATATTACGATTGGGGCATTCCGAGCGCCACGCTCTAATTTTATGGCGGGTGCAGAACAATCTTTCTTGGATGAAGTGGCAGAAGCTGCTGGTAAAGACCCGATTCAGTTTCGTTTAGATTTATTAAAACGAGCGCAGGAAAAACCAGTGGGAGAAAAGAACGACTATGATGCGGCACGTTATGCGGGTGTTTTAGAATTGGTCAGAGAAAAAGCGAATTGGGCAGAAAAGCCAGCTAATGTATCTCGTGGGGTCTCTGCCTATTTTTGTCATAGTACTTATGCTGCTCATGTTTTAGATATGACCATTGAAGCAGGGAAGCCTGTAGTGCAAAAAGTAGCTTGCGCCATCGATTGTGGCATCGTGGTCAACCCTGATGCCGCCAAGAATATGGCAGAAGGTGCGATTACAGATGGAATTGGGAATGCACTTTATGGAGAATTAACTTTTAAAGATGGAGTCCCAGAAAAGAAAAATTATGACCAATATCGAATGATTAGAATGAGTGAAGCACCGAAAGAGATTGACGTGCATTTTGTGCAGAATGAAATCAAACCAACCGGTATGGGCGAACCACCATTTCCGCCCATTTTTGGGGCTATGGCGAATGCGATGTATCAAGCTACTGGAAAGCGGAGTTATCGACAACCGTTTTTGGGGAATAAGCAGATTTTGGGATAGAAGTAAAGCAGTTTCCAAAAAAATGTCTATTATCAGTTGTCGATTTTCTAGGCACTAAGCTAATTGACAACTGATAATTCAAGACTTTGGAAAGCTGAATTCATAGAAGATTTCTATAAAGAGAATGCTAGGAGTACTCGATAATATTACTAAAGAAATCGGGTACTTCAAACTTTTTCTTCTAGAATCCCATGAAAAAGGAAAACTCGTCCTTTATTGTTCGCCGAATAAAGCGTATTATTTTTTCTTATTTTTAGTAGGAGATATATCAAAATGGAAACCCTCTTCTTCATAAAGACTTTTGTAACGATCGGGGTCGAATTTGAATAATTTGGCTGGACGATGTGCAACACCTGCCTGTAATTCATTCAAATCTATTAATAAATCCATAGAAAGGATTTTTTTTCTAAAATTTCGTTTATCTAATTTTTCCTCTAGAATGGCTTCATAAAGGTGCTGCAATTTAGTGAGTGTAAATTTAGGAGGCAACAATTCAAATCCTACAGGCTGGCGTTTTATATTCAGTCTTAATTGATTAAAACAAGCTGCAAAAATCTCTGCATGGTCGAACGGTAAATTTAATTCCTTAACTTCTTCAACAGAAAACCAAGCGACTTCTTGCGCAATAGAAGATGCATGTAACCGATAATCTGATATTTTAATTAAAGAATAATAAGCAACAGTGATAACTCGACCAAAAGGGTGACGGTTAACTCTACCAAAAGTACGAACTTGTTCTAAATATACTTTTTTTAAGCCTGTTAATTCATCCAAAACACGACCAGCTGCGGCATCCAAATTCTCGTGTTGATGAACAAAATTTCCAGGTAGCGCCCATTGGTTTTCAAAAGGAACTTCCCCTCTTTTAATGAGTAAGACTTTCAAATCAGCTTCATCAAAACCAAAAATAATATTATCTACGGTAAAGGCACTTTTGAAAAAATTATCAAAAGATTTAACAGTTGCCTTTTTTATGTCTAATGTTTTGCTTGTATTTTCCATTGAATCCGAAAATTAGCAAATATTCGCTGCTTTGTCAAAGGTTTTGAAAAGAATTAGTGTAAAAAGTACACTTTGTTAACTATATTCTGGAAAAAGACCCAATATTGCAGCTTCATTAGCGGCACAAACCCCCCTTTCCGTTATAATTCCTGTGACTAAATGAGCAGGGGTTACATCGAAAGCATAATTCAAAGCAGGACTGTTTTCTGGGGTTAACAAAACTTGTTGAATAGAACCATCTTTAGCTTTTCCTTGAATATAACTTACTTCATTTGCGCCTCTTTTTTCAATAGGAATTTCTTTAATTCCATCCCGAATAGACCAATCAAAAGAAGAGTGGGGAAGGGCTACATAAAAAGGCACTTTATTATCTTTAGCGGCTAATGCTTTTAAATAAGTGCCAATTTTATTAGCGACATCTCCCGTTCTAGTGGTTCGGTCACTTCCGACAATCACCATATCCACTTGTTGGTGTTGCATTAAATGGCCGCCAACATTATCGGGAATCACCGTATGTGGCACACCATGATTTAATAACTCAAAAGCGGTAATCCTAGCTCCTTGATTTCGAGGTCTAGTTTCATCTACCCAAACATGCACAGGAATCCCTGCATCATGGGCTGCATAAATAGGCGAAGTAGCTGTTCCATAATCCACACAAGCCATCCAACCCGCATTACAATGTGTTAAGATATTTACAGGTTCATTAGGCTTGGCAGCATATAATTTTTTAATGATTTCGAGACCATGTACCCCAATTAAGCGACAATGTTCCACACTTTCTACACAAGCTTCTATAGCGTATGTTAAGCAAATTTTTATGGCTTCTTTTTTCGTTTTACAGGCAACCAATTTTTTAGAAATAGCCCGAATGGTATTGGCTAAATCAACTGCAGTTGGTCGAGTCTGATTTAAATAGTCCCCTTTTTGTTGTAAATAATTAGCAAAATCATTTTCTGGCGCTTCCAATGCTGCTAGATACATGCCGTAAGCAGCAGCAGCACCGATACATGGTGCACCTCTCAAATGCATATCCTTGATAGCAACCCCCATTTGTTCACACGAATGGATGTCTTCAATAATGAATTGATGAGGTAATGCCCGTTGGTCAATAATTTGTACAATTTCAGGATTATCTTCTTTTAACCAGATTGTTTGGTACGCTTTTCCTTGAATTTTCATAGATAACTTGAGTTGCGGGTTACGAGTTGCGGGTTGAATACGATGGCATTTAAATGTGGGTAGATTAGTTGAGTTTTTATTGTTTTATGCTCCTATTTTACCGCCGTTTAAATTCGCAACTCGGATTAGATATTTCTTCTTTCCCAAAAATTAGTAAATCATTACTAAAAAAGGTAATATATGGGAACTGAATAGAATAACAAATTGTTTATAAGCAGAGAAATTACACCCTACCTAATATTATTTTAGTTATAAGGGAAAAAGAAAATAATAACCTATCAATCTGACGGATTCTTTTACCTTGCTAAAAGCTAAAAAAACTCGTCATTTCTGGTACTTTATTAATTACTTCATCCTTACTGCAATTTCACTAACACATTTTAGTTGTTCCTTCAGAAAAATTGCTAAAGCTACAACTAAAAAATGCTTTCCTACAAATTATTTTTTCACTAAAAATTTATCAAAATGGATAATTTTTATGTGGGAGGTAAAGATGACCTCCCAATCGAAGCTAATTGGTGGGTGTATGAACATCCGTCTCGCTCCTGACGTAAAACTGAAGTAGCTTTATATGCCCCCGATTATTTGACAGAAACGTATCGGCGAATTTATTCGCCGCTGTAATGTAGTCTACTATTTTTCTAATTAATGCCATTTTCTATAACGGTGAATAAATTCGCCGATACTTAGCTATTTCCACTCAAAACCTATTTTCAAAACAGTTCGATTAAACCACAGACTATATTTAGATTCGATTCGATTGCCAAAGGCATCAAAATCAAGATTTTCGCCACGAATATTTTGAATCTGCTGGCCAAGGGTAATTAAAAAACGCATGCGACGTCGAGAAGCGAAATTTACACCGATTTCTGGCTGAATTAATAAGCCACCTTGGTGATCTCCATTAAAAGAATCTTGGTCTGGAAATGCCCAACCTAGTTTACCTGCAACGAAAGGTTTGACCTTTTTATCTAAAGGGTAATATCGACCATAAGCAAAAACAGGGACGGCGTTGGCATCTATCCAAGTCCCAAAAGAAAAAGTAGAATTATAACTATTCCCAAATCCAATTCCCGCCGCTAATTTCTTACTAATCCGATAACCTATAATAGCTTCAATTTGACCAGTCTCATTATCGCCTTCATCAGCGAACCCGCCTCCAAATTGTAAAGAATAAAAGAGCCCTTTAGTATAATGAAATTTAGCGCCATTATACAAAGAAATATTTTTATCGGTTCGCCTAATTCGTTTGATATAGACTTTATTAAGCGTAATAGTGTCTTGAGTTGTCAAAACCATTTTCATATCTAAAGCACCTTCATAAATGATTTGACCAATAAAAACGGAACCATCCTCATATTGCACAATGGCTCTAGTCGTTTCTTTTTTGGACTTTCTTCGTTGCCCAAAGCAAAGACAGGTACTTAAACAAAAAAGGGAAAGTAGGGTAAAGACCTTATATCTAGTCATTGATTTGGATTAGGATTTGTAAATGTATAAAAGGGAAGGAAAAATATTGGGTAGGGTTTAAAAAAATCATAAATCATAGTTCATACACCTTAAATCATAAATCTGTCCTGTAAAAACTAGATGGATTTATGATTTATGATGTATGATTTAAAATTTAAGATTTGTTATCCGCTCGGTGTGTTTAAAGCGCCATCGTACTCAACAAAGAAAAAGTAGCATCGCCTTCAATTTCATATTGACTGATACCAACTGGGCCAGCAATCAAGATTAAATTAGGATTGGTTGGGTGATAAATAATATCATAAGCTTCGATATTTGGTTCCCAAGTATCTAAAGTAATATTTTGTTTATCTTCGATATTAAAGATCTTCAAACCATTTCTGCCTTCTCCTACATATAACTTGCTACCAACTATCGTCATACCGAATGGGCTTGCCATTTCGATTTCTTGTAATTGAGTTGGATTTGTATTTTTTACATCTAAAACCAATAAGGCATTTTCATCTCCAGGGCAATCCCCAATATCCCCTGTACGTAGCGTAACATAAGCCACATCTCCACAAGGTAATACTGGGTCACAAGAAGTAGCATGCTGGAAACTAGCATTCCATTGCGGTTGTGCAGGATTGTTAATGTCAAAAATTTCCATGGACTGTTGTGTTCCGATGTATAATTTATCCCCATCTGGATAGATTGTTTCCATTCCTCCATTAGCATAAACTTCATCGAAAACAGTCAAAGTACCATTATCCTCAAACGGTGTAATTGAATTGCTAGTAATGACATAAACATGATTTTTAGCTACTGCAATTCTATTAACAGAACCGATAGAGGCACTACTATTACCTGCAAAAGAAACAGGTACTTGAGATGGAGGAATTAATTGGTGGGCAAAATCATAATAATAAATTTCTTGGTGACCCCAAAGTTGCTGATAAATTTCACTATCTTCTGACACTTTTTCCGTGACATCTTCAAAATTAAATTTAATCAACACTTCGCCATTGGCATTTTTAAAATTTTCAGAATCAGCAAATGCATCTTCCACCCTAGAGGCGATGCTTGGCTGACTTTTATTCGATAGGTCAATCTTAAGCATGTCATAATGGCTTTCTGCATACAAAATATTCCCTGCTACATAAAATTCTCGGTTGCCAGGAATATTCATAAAAGATAGATTGGTTGGATTTTTTGGATCCGTATTATCTACAATATGAATCCCATCTCCTTCTTCGCCTATTAATAATAAATTTTCGGCAACAAAGATTTTTCCTGCATTGTTAATAGGTCTAGCACCTTCCATTAAAGGCGTATTTCTAATGGCTACTAAGTCCCCATAAACGGCAGTTGCTTTTTTGTAAGAAACTTCTACTGAACCGAAATCTTTAGTACAGGATTGGAGGATAAAAAAGGTAAGTGGTAACAGAATGAGTAATAACTTTTTCATATTTACGGGTTTTAATTAGGAAATTTGTTTTTTAAAACGTCGGGTAAATGACTTTTGATGTGTGACGTTTGTTTTTTAACTTATGTTAAATGGCACAAGTTGTATACAAGACCATTGAACTAAATTAAACTTATTAAAAAATAAAATATGTCATTTATTTCATTGAT
>JAFMDF010000062.1 GCA_017857395.1 Bacteroidota bacterium
CGCCGCCTAATAAACCTATTTTTAGTTTCATACTTAGTAATTTTCAATTTTCAATTTTCAATTTTCAATTTAAAACCGAGTTTATCGACTATAATTTGAAAATTGAAAATTGAAAATTATTAATTGAAAATTGTTTAAACCTGTCCCAATTCCTGCAAATACATCCCTCGAATCCAAGTAATATTTTGGTCTAAGTCTTCTTTTGTCCAGTCAATCGTTGGAATTGGTTTTAATACCTTTACTTCTACCGCAGCAGGTTTAAAAACACTACTACCTTCTGTAATAGAATCAATCGCATTGGTCATAATAATAGGCACAATTGGTACGCCTGCTTCCATCGCTAAATGAAACGCACCTTTTTTGAATTTACCTAAGGTATAACTTTTACTTCTCGTGCCTTCTGGAAAAATAATGATAGAAGTGCCGCTTTTGAGCGCATCTACCGCTGGCTTCATTGCTTCTATTGCCTTTTCTTTATTTTTTCGGTCAATAAAAATAGCGCCACCTGCTTGCATTATTTGTCCTAAAATAGGCATATTTTTTAATTCTTTTTTAGCGATTCCTCTTACATTTTTCCGAATCAATTTTGCTGCAATAAACATATCCATCGTACTCTGATGATTCAGGATAAAGACGGCTGGGCGATGAGACCATAAGTTTTCTTCCCCTTTGACCACTAATTCTGTCCCAGCTACTTTCGTCACTAAATCCCCTACGTTAGCAATCATCGTGTTAATTCCTTCATTCCAATTCATGCTCAATGTTCCCGCCGTTACCCCCGAAAGAATAGCAGGAAATAAACTACCTGCAGCCAAAATCGTCCGTGCAACATTCATCGGCGTCGTTCTTTGTTCATCATCAAAGCGATAAACAGGCCAATCGTTTTCAAAGGCAATGGCGGATAATTTAGTGTCCGGATTCATTGGTCTTGGCTTGCCTACTATCTCCAATAAAGGCAAATCTTCCGCACTATCTGTATAAAAATAACTTTCCGATAATTTCAAACCAAATTGGTCTACTAATTCCCTCGCAGCATGAGCTTTTCCTGCGCCCCAACAAGCGGGTTCAATAATATTTCCTGTAAATTTTCCTTTCTTGACCTCCATTCTTGTACACATCACATGCTTGATATTCAAATCTCTAGCAATCGGATCTACTTGATAAGGCGTTGCTGCCGAAATAATGGCAACCGTATGCCCTTTAGCCATGTGTGCCGCCACCATTGCTCTAGCTTCTGGATAAATAGAATCCGCTAAATGTTTTAAATAAACTTCCTCCCCTACTTCAATAAATACTTTTTCGGGTACGCCTTTTACGCCTTTCGCCCCCATCGCTGCCATTGCTGCAAAATTTCTATCGCCTGTAGCATAGACTAAAACACCAGAAAACTGTGCAATAATTTCCCGAGTGGTCATTTTCCCGCTTAAAATTCGATTTTGGAAAAATTCTTTAGCAGAGAAATCTTTAATTAAGGTTCGGTCTAAATCAAAAAATGCCCCAATATGTGCGCCCGATTCCCCGTCCATAATTTCCTTGGTCAAAGCTGCTGTCTTTGATCCTGGGACAATCTCTCTTTCAATAGGAACAGGTAATAATTGTTCTTGAGGCTTGGATAAAGTAATTTCCTGAATAATTCGGATACGTCGAGCTACATCATTTAATTTTTCTAGAAAGTCCGTTATCGCTTCCTTTTTAGGGTCTTCTTCGGTTGGAATTAAATCAAGATTCTTAACCAATCGAATGCCATTGAGGATAAACGGTTTAGAAATAGCTTCTAGGCGTTGTACATTTCCTTGCCAGTGCATTTCTTCTCCTAAGAAAATACATTTTTCAATAAATATCTTTTCGTTAAATTTTTGAGTAACATCCCATTTTTGCAACGCAAAAAGAACCACTCGATAAGCTTCTATATAATTGTGTAAAACAACTGGTGCAATTAATACTTTTTGCTTTTCTAAAAAATTAAAAACTTTAGCGCGAGGGCTGGCAATTCGATTTTCCCACTGAGGGTCTAAGAAAGCTAAATTTTCTTCAATTTCATCGGTAAAAGTAGCCTTACGAGAATAGAAAAATTCAAATTTAAACAAATCTCTGAGGAACATAATATCTGTCCAAAACGCCGCCTGCCTATCTTCTTTTAAGGTATTAACTTTGACCAAAGCCAATTCAATAAAAGCTTGGTGGTATAAATGATGCACCGCCATATTGGCATAATAGGTCGCTTGTAGATAATTTTCAGTAACCACCGCATACTTTGCTTGTGGACCTTCTCCTTGTTTTTGTACCAAACCACCTTGCATCAATATATTTAAGGCTTTTTGTACAGATTCGCCAATTGGCTTTCCTCTGTCCACCATAGATTCTGGCTTGTTGCTTTCAATGAATTGCATCAAAGCAGCAATGTCACTTTCTATCGCTCTTTTAGATAAGGCAAATTTGCTTAGTAGAGAAATACAAATAAAAGAAGCAGTCGTAACAGGAGTTACTTGATTGATGCGATGCACCAATTCAAAAGCAAATAAGGAAATACCTTTTTGCTCCGTTTGTTGATGACTTTTGACCAATGGAATTCTAGCCGTATGATTACCACTTGCATCAATCGCTTCTCCAAATCGAATAGAAATTTTGCCAAAATTATCTCCCATTTTACGAATATAATCAACAAACCACTGGAGAGACTCTGCCTTCTTTTCCTTCCCACGACTTTCCGCAGTCATATCTTTTACATCAGGAATCAAATCATAAACGATAGAAACAGGTACATATTTAACAGTATGTGCGGCTTCTTTTTCCGCTTCCATAATATATTTTAAAATCCCCATTTTCGGCCAAACTAATTTACCCGTCCGAGAACGAGTTCCCTCAATCGCCCACATAAAATGCGCTTGTTCATCCACTAGATGTGCAATAAAGTGTCTTAAAGTCGCTTTGTAAACGGTATTATCTCGAATATCTCGCCTAATAAAAATAGTGCCTGTATTTCGAGCAAATTGACCAACGCCAAAAAAAGCCATATTAATACCTGCAAAAATATAAGGCAATGGTAACCCATGTCGGAATAATACTAAAGCTAAGACGAACATATCAATATAGGTCTTATGCGTCATTACAAAGGCTACTGGATGTCGTCTGACCACTTTTGTCAGTGCCTTAATTTCTGTTGGATTGACATCAATGGTTTTATCATAACCTCTAGAAATAATATACTGCATCAATTGGACGCCAATTAAGTCGGCAATAGGCTCATGTTTGGTCTTTAATTCTTTTAGATATTCTTTGGCTTGAGCTGTCACTTGTACTAAACTTACGCCTTGTTGGCGAGCGATTTCGGTTAGCGTCTCTTGAAATTTTGGTCGATTAAGGACTTTATCCATCTTTGGGAATGTTGAATGATTTACTTATTATTAATTACGATATATGTTGTACTTTGAAATTGAGGATTAAGATACTGATAATTATTGGAAATTTTGAGAAAGTGGAGGATGTAGTTGAAATGACAGATTATATTATAAAGATGTTAGCATATTATTACCTTTTTTAATCCATATATTCTCACACTTAAACCAAAAAATGGATAAAGCAAATTATTTTATTTTTTGTATTTATTTTTGCTTTTTTTGAGTTCACACAAAAAAGAGGCAAATAACCCTAAAGTCATTTACCTCTTTTTTATATCAATAAATTATGAACAAGAACAAGACCTATCTAAAAATACTGTTAATCCTGCATAATCGGGTCATCTTGTAATTAGAAAGAATATCGAGCAGAAATATTCCAAGTTCTAGTCTTACCAAAAGCAACAAAGTTACTCATGTTAACACCATTCCAGTTTTCTGATTCATTAGAGCTAGCCTCAATAGCACTTGTTGCGATTGAAATATATTCCTTACCTAAAGCATTAAATACATTTGCTCGGAAAGTTAATAATTTACCATTTGCTAAGTTAAAGTTATAACTTAAGCCTAAGTCTAATAAACCGTAAGATGGCAATTCTAATTCACCAGCATCCGCATCAATTCTTGAATATAATTTATCAAAGAATAGATAATCCAAATCCAACTTCAAACCATCCATTAATTTAAAATCTGCACCTAAACCAATAGTAGATTGTGCTGCACCACCTACTTTAATACCATCGACCTTTAAATCTGGAGCAGAAGAAACTAAGTTTCTTTCATCATCATAAACATCTCTAATTGTGTTATCAGCATATTCCCAGCTACCTAAAGAAGTAAAACCTTTAAGCGTAATTTTACTATTCAAATTATATTTGAAGTCAACTTCGATACCAGAGTGTAATTGATTCAAATTAGTAAAATTAATAAATCCACCATTAGGGAATACTCGACCATCTACTTCTTCATCGTTATCAATTATAGCAGTATTCGTTCTATTTTTCCAAGAAGTTCTATAAATATTAACGTTCGCTAAGAAGTTTCTATTAGCATATTTCCAACCAGCTTCTAAACCAAAAATCTTTTCATTCTCTGTTACTTCATTTACTGTGTTAGAGAAATTCAAGTAAATATTATCATGAAAAGGTTGTCTTTGGTAATAACCTGTATTGAAATAAAAACTGTTATTAGCATCCGGAGAGATACTAATTCCTGTCTTTAAATTATACCCCATGTTATTTACTTTGTCAGACTTTTCATTTTCTCTAGTTTCATTGAAAATTTCAAATCTTACGTGAGATTGGTTAGATAATGCACCTTGTGCATAAACAGAAATCTTATCGTTCGTATATTCTACTTGGCCAAAAACACCTCCATAACTGATAGTTTCCTCATTATTATATGCAATTCTTTCATCTCCTTCCGCAAACTTAGTTAAAGAAGACCATGGACCTGGGCTAAATACAGCACTTACATCTCTAGCAGGGTATCTTGTAGAACCTCTTTGAGAGTAAGAAGGTGCACCTAATAAATTAGCTACTTGACGGAAGTGATCACCATGGTAAGTTCTTAAATCTGCTCCTAAACTAAGAGAAACATTATCTGTCAACTCCTTTTGATAGTTTAAAACTGCACCATACCAAGAGTGATTGTTCATAGAAGCTCTTAACACATATTCTTCTGAACCATTATCTTCGATATTAGCCGCTTGAATAGCATCAAAATCCCATAATCCTTCAGAAGTGAAAAAACGGTTACTTCTGTCACCAATACCACCTGTTCCACCACCACGACCCCATGAGCCATATAATACAGTAGAAAATTGAGTTTTTTCGTCAATATTAAATTCCCAGTTTAAGTTAGCAACTGGCTTATGGTAGAAATTTCTTCTTGAAGTGATTAATTCACCATCTAAATAACCGTAGTTATTATTATACTTGATATTGAAGTTGCCTGCATCATCAAAGTGATTAGAAATTCTCTTTCTAAAGTTTTGGTTGTGCCATTGAGGTGCACCAGTCAATAAGAAACTGAATGTATTTCTATCATTTGCTTTATAACCAGCAGAAATGAAATAACTTTGACCTTGACCTTCGTTCCCGTCAGCCCAGCCATCACCTTGCCAGTGAGAAAATAATACAGAAACACCGAATTTATCATTCATCATTCCAGTATTATAACTAGCCGTAACTTTATTATAATTATCATTTCCTAATAAGTAAGAAACAGAGCCACCTTGCTTTTGAGCAGTTGGACGCATAATAATATTAGTCGTACCACCAACAGAAGAAATCGCTAACTTAGAAGAACCTAATCCTCTTTGTATTTGTACAGCAGTTGCAACATCCGTCATACCAGACCAGTTAGACCAATACATTTTACCATCTTCCATACCGTTGATAGGCTGTCCGTTTAATAAGAATGCGGTATTTGTTTGGTCAAAACCTCTAGTAAATACCTCAGAATCTCCATAACCACCAGATTGGTTAGCTACATAGATAGAAGGTGTAGACTTCATTAATTCAGGAAATTCAACGTTTCCGCCTTTTGCCTGAATCTCAGCAGTAGTAATCGTAGATACAGCAACAGGTGTTCTTCTATCTTGTACGATGTCCATTACACCAGTAACGACCACCTCACCAAGACCAAAAGCATTAACTCCCATAGTCAAGGTTTCAAAAGTGGTAGAGCCATCAAAAGCTAGCTTCATCGTTTGGTATCCTGTGTAAGAAATCTCAATAGATCCAGAAGTTGCGTCTGTTTCTAAAGAAAAGTTTCCATCAATATCTGTAATTGTTCCAGTACTTGTACCTGCTATTAAAACAGATGCGCCGATTAAAGCCTCCTTAGAGTCTTCATCAATGACTGACCCTTTTAGGGTTGTTTGGGCGTAAGATGTTAAGCCCATTGTGATAGCTAATAGTGTAAAAATTAACTTTTTCATCAAGCAAAATTGTTTTTTAATGTAAAAAAAGTATTGAGTATTTGATTGGGAATTAGTTGGTTACGACTTAGTGTGATAAAACACTTGGAAGACTAGTTCTTCAATCATATTCTTATAAATCTATTGTCAAACTATTTCAACAACTTATTGTACTTTTCTTAAAGTATTATAGGGCAAAATTCGATTTACCATATAACTTAAATAAAAAATGAATCTTAATTTATTGTAAAGTCTTTTTAGTACCGTCTTAAAAATCGATTTAAAGGGATTTAATAACTTATCGGCTGTTCGTAGGAGGCATTCACTACAAAATTGTAGTTGTTTTGATGTAAGTGATATATGTGGATAGGATTAAAATTTGTTTTAAAACTGGTTTATTTTGTCAATATAAATTTCTTTAAAAAGCAAACAAACTATTTTCATTTTGCAAAACTACTGAATTATCTGACTTTTTTGCAATCCTAATAACATTTTTTATGATAAGTATTTTTTACAAAAAGTAAAGAAAAGGAAGATAAAAAGGAAGAAAAATTACCTAATACAAAATAAAACCAATAATATTTTATGAGGCAATTAACCCACCATTTTAAATTCTAAATTCATCTAAATTCCTTACTCTTTTCAAAAGAATCATTTTGCTATTATTTTTCATAAAAAAAGAAGAAATTATAATTTCAATACAATTTTCTTAAAAAAACACAAAATTATAATTCCTAAATAATATAAAATTTAGTCACATTTATTACAATACGCTCTTAAAAATGAAGGTGCTTTAAATCGCAATCTTTACAAAATGTCATATAAAAGTCATTGACTTTTAATCATAGAAACATAGTTTAATTAAACGATACTTCTCAACAAGGAATAGACAATTCTTCTTTTTACCAGTTTAAAAATAAGGTTACCGCTTTTCTTTGTCACAGCTATCCCTTTTTTTACTAACTTTTATCTTATAATTATTTCATCTTGCTAAAGCGTAAATTGTTTTAAATAATTTACGACTCAATTACATCCTCAGTTATTACCTATAAATATTAAAAACACCTTTAGCTAACCTAATCGCTACTTATAAGAGTAGCTTTAGGTCTACAGCTACCAATCAATTATATTAATGATAATTGAATTTAATAAAATCAATATAGGAATTATTAGTAGCATATTGACTAAACAAGTAGACTAAAAATAATTCCTCCCCATTCAATCTTGTAATTTGTTGTTTTACTTTTATATGACGTCCCAATCTGACCGAGGTTATGTTGGAGAAGGAGTCCGATAGGATTATCGGCGGGCAAGTTTATACTTAATTAACAGAGTAAGCCATTGTCTTCTAAATTAAATATTCGTTTGAATAACTATCGGACTTGCTTCTTTTATTTACATGATGACCCGATTATTTATGCTGGATTACAGGATTGGCATTCGTGTGGTGCTTTACATCTGTTAAGAAAATTAAGCTGCGAGCGATAAATCCCACTAATGGCTTGATTTATAAATGATTGACAACTAATATTTAAGGTTGCCATGTTGCGTTGTTGCCATGTTTTATCGACAACAAGGCAACACGGTAACATCGCAACAATACAAGTTAACCTGTCAAAGACTTATAAATTGTACCACTAAGCAGTTCCAATAGTATCGGAAGGTACTACAGTAAAATATCCGTGGTAATGTTCATCCGTGGTGAAATTTATTCAAGAAATCCGTGTGATAACTACTCGGACTAGAAGTCCAAGCTACGCTACGGTAAAATCATCCGTGGTAAAAATGCAGCAACGTTCTACCCTAAAATATCAGCCTGAAAATTGGGCTTCGTCCACTTTCTAAATTCTCTTCTTATCAGGAAGAAAGCAACTACAAATACAATTAAATTAGTTGGTGCAATAGCATGGTAAATTCCATCTATTCCATAAATATAGGGCAATAATAAAACCAAAGGAACGAATAAGATTAACTCTCTAGCCACAAGCATATAGCCTGCTAATTTTGCATTTCCAATAGATTGAAAAAGAGTTGTCCCCATAAAAAAGAAAGGGAAAACGGGGTAAGTCGCCATTTGTATTCTAAAATTCAGGATATCCTGTGACCGTAGATTTGCGTCAGGCAACATCCAGCCTAAAATCACTTCAGGATATAGCATTTCTAAAGCCCATAGAAAAATTAAAAAAACCGTACCTGCTTTGGTAAAAATAGAAAAGGAAGATTTTACTCGATCATATATTTTTGCCCCATAATTAATGCCAGCCACAGGCGCCATAGCTTGTGAAAAACCAAAAATTGGCATCAACATTAAAATCATAATTCTATAATTTGCCCCAATAACTGCAATATGATAATTGGCATTATACACCTCATTGGGGTCGTCAGACCCATAATGAACAATGGAACGAAATACAAAAACCTGCTGAATGACAAACATAATTTGTAGCATCATCGCAGAAACCCCAACACTCAAAATGGGTTTCATCATTTTTTTATCTAGTCCCCAATAGTTAAAATCTACTTCATAATTCGTTTTTCTTTTAACGAAGTACCAAATACCAATCATTGAAAAAAGGAACATTGCTACATTCGTAGACCAAGCCGCACCTGCTATCCCCCATTCATAGTAAGCTATAAACAATGGATTTAAGATGATATTTAGTAAAGTGGCAATAATAGAATAAGTCATCGCCGCTTTAATTTTCCCTTCTGCTCGAATCAATACATTTAAAACGACCCCATAAGTCCTAAAAAAAGCACCGATCATTAATATTCGATAATAGTAAGCCCCCATTGTTTGAATCTCCCCAGTTCCGCCCATCAATCCAATTAATTCTTCTGCGAAATATAAGCCGATTGACATCAAAACAACAGAACATAAAACAGTAAGTACGGTCACCAAGCCAAACATTTTTCGCTGAATATCCACTTCATTTGCGCCAATCGCTCTGCTTAATAAGGAAGAAGCGCCAATCCCAATCATCGCAGATATGCCATTGGTAATCATTGTTAGTGGAAAAGCTAAAGAAACAGCAGCCAATGCATCTTGCCCCACATATTGTCCAATAAAAAGAGCATCTACAAAAGTGTTAACACTATTAATAGACATCGCAATAATAGCAGGCAAAGAAAATTTCGCCATTAATTTCCAGATACTTTCTGTCAGGATTTCTTGCGTAAGTGAGTTGTCAACAGCAGTTTTGCTCATTATTTAGGAAGCCATTTTAAAATTGAAAAGACAAAGATAGCCTAATGAAAAGGATTCATCCCCAAAATAAGTTACCTTGTAGAAAAAATAAAAATAGAGATAACCATTTATGTTAACTTTAGTTCCAATAAACGCCTGATTTTCAATACCTACCTTATTAACATCAAAAAAAACTAATCATTTTACCACAAAATGGCTTGATTATTAATAGTATAGCTAGTAAAAGAAAAATTATTTAATTTGATTCCTTATTCTATATAGATACATAGCGCAACAAAATTGGTCTATTGCGGTAAAAAGCATATCTTTGCGCAATTTTAATCAAAAGATTAAGTCGTATATAAAATAGATTTTTGGCTTTTTAGTCACAGTCTATTTTATGTAATTTATTTTATAGTATTTTTCTAACAATTTTATTTAATCGAAAAGTTATCCGCTTTTAACTTTTCAACTTTTAAAAAAGTATTTTATCATGCAAGGAAAAGGAACAGTACGTTTTTTCTTGATTGTCATGATCGCCGTTTGTTTGTACCAATTTTTATTGGTATTGCCTACTCAACGAGTAGATTCAAACGCAGCAGAATACGCTAAAAATTTCGCTGCTAACTTCCCTGAGGAAGAGCAAGATGAAAAAGAGCGTTTTGCCATGACGTCGTACCTAGACTCTATGTCTAGCGAAGTGATTTTCAGCATTCCACTGCTGAAAGATTTTACCTACCAAGAATTGAAAGGAAGCCAATTAAACTATGGCTTGGATTTGAAGGGAGGAATGAGTGTAATCCTACAAGTTGATTTAAGAGAGTTCATGAGGACTCTGGCCCGAGATAGCAAAGACCCCACTTTTTTAAAAGCGTTAGAAAATGCATCCATTGCACAAAAAAATACTCAATCAGATTATATTACTTTATTCGTTAATGAATTTAGAGCAGCAGGCGGTGATGCTCAAAAGTTAGCTTCTATCTTACAAAAGAATGCTGCACTAAGAGAAGAAATCAATTTTGAGACTTCTCTAGGTGAAATGACTAGAATTCTACGAACCAAAGCAGATGAAACCGTTAATTTAACTTTTAAGCGATTAAAAGATAGAATTGACGAATTCGGTGTGACGCAGCCTAATGTAAATTTAGATGCTGCAAGGGATATGATTTTAGTAGAATTACCAGGGGTAGATAACCCTGAAAGAGCAAGAACGTTCTTGGGTGCAACTGCTAAATTAGAATTTTGGGATGTTTTCCGTGTGACGGATCAAAACATTTTACAATCGCTTACTGCTGCTAATGAAAAATTAAAAGCAAAAGAAGCAGGAACGGAGGAAGTAGCTACGACTAGAACTGAAGAAAGAGTGGAGTATACTAGAGATAGTTTAGGAAATATTACAGATTCTACCACCTCTATAGTAGAAGTGCCAATTGTACCTTCTATGACAGATGGGCCATTATTCAGTTTAATGACACCAAACGGCGTTAATACAACTGGGCAATTAACGAATCCATTAGCAGTAATTGGTACAGCTAAGAAAAATAATAGAGCTGCTATTTCTGCGCTTTTAGCACAACCAGAAATCAGAACTTTATTCCCACAAGAAGTATCTTTCAAATGGGGAGCGAAGCCTGTAGTGGATTTTGAAACTAGAGAAGTAACAGATAATTACGAATTATACGCTATCAAAATGCGTAGAGGAACTAGCAAAGCACCTTTAGAAGGTGACTTGGTAGTTGATGCACAACCAACTCCAGATCCAACGACAGGAGAAATGGCGGTTTCTTTGAGAATGAATCAAAAAGGCGCAAAAATCTGGGGCAAGATGACCACAGATGCTTTTAATGATAACCAGAGAGCCGTTGCAGTAGTACTAGATGATAAAGTCGTTTCTGCACCAAGTGTACGATCTGCCATCTTAGGTGGAAGTACGTCTATTACTGGTAACTTCACGATTCAAGAAGCAACTGATTTAGCATCTGTCCTACAGATTGGTAAATTACCAGCTAAATTAGATTTCGTTCAGGAATCAGTTGTTGGTCCATCTTTGGGGGCAGACAATATTAGTCGAAGTCTTTGGTCTTTAGCCATTGGATTTATTTTGGTGCTTGCCTTTATGATTTTCTACTATGCCAAAGGTGGTTTCGTATCTATCCTTGCACTTTTGATGAACTTATTCTTCATCTTTGGTACATTGGCTTCTTTAGGTACGGTATTAACCTTACCTGGTTTAGCGGGTATCTTATTGACCATTGGTATGGCGGTAGATGCGAACGTAATTATTTACGAACGTATTCGGGAAGAATTAAGAGAAGGAAAGACTACCTTAATGGCAATTTCAGATGGTTTCACTCATTCTTATTCTGCTATTATTGATGCCAACGTAACGACGCTTTTAACAGCTATCGTTTTAGCTTACTTCGGTTTAGGTCCAATTAAGGGTTTTGCTGTAGTATTAATCATTGGTGTATTGTCCTCTTTATTTACTGCCGTTTTAGTGGGTCGTTTGATGATTGACTATTGGACGAAAGATAAAGGAAACGATATGACTTTCTGGACGGGCATGTCTAAAAATGCTTTTGCAAATCTAGATATTGACTGGTTAGGTAAGCGTAAGATGGCTTATGTGGTTTCCGGTGTAGTTATCCTTTTGGGTATCGGTTCTATGTTTACCAGAGGTTTTGATTTAGGAGTAGATTTTCAAGGTGGTTATTCTTATAATGTTGAATTTGCCCAAGATGTCAATGTTGGGGCACAACAATTAAGAGATGCTTTAGTAGGCCCTTTCGAAGGTGAACCTGTCGTTAAATCTGTATCTGGTGAGAATACGTTCAACGTAACCACTAATTATTTAGTAGATGAAACATCAGAAACTGCTGCGGAGCAAGTAATGGCTAAACTACACGAAGGCGTTACTTCAATTAGTGGTGTGGATGCGACTTTAGAAAGATTCAAATTACCAGGTTCGAGCGGGACTCACGTAATTGCTTCTACGAAGATTGGCCCAACCATTGCGGATGATATTTTCAAAGATTCTTTATTCGCTGGTGTCCTAGCCTTATTATTAATCTTCTTGTATATCTTTATTAGATTTAGCAAGTGGCAATATAGTTTAGGTGCGGTAGCAGCTTTATTCCACGATACGTTAGTGGTAATGAGTATTTTCTCTATCTTCCATGGTTTCCTTGGATTTGCGATGGAGATTGACCAACCATTCATTGCAGCTATCTTAACGGTAATCGGTTATTCTATTAACGATACCGTGGTTGTATTTGACCGTATTCGGGAATATATGAATGCTTACACCAATAAGACGAAGCATGAGGTTGTCAATATGGCAATCAATAGTACGGTAAGTAGAACTGTCATTACTTCTTTGACTACTTTATTTATGGTCTTGATGCTTTTCATCTTCGGTGCAGGAAGTATTAAAGGATTTGCTTTTGCTCTATTAATTGGAGTATTGGTGGGTACTTATTCTTCTATCTTTATTGCAACGCCAATTATGTCAGACTTTACTGGCGAATTGACACCAAAAGTACAAAAGAAGAAGAGTTTCTCAAAAGCAGCAGCGGCTGCTTCTAAGTAATTATAACGTTAGAAAAAATGCAAATAATTTTGCATAATATATAAATATAAATCCCATTGAGGCTTTGGCTTCAATGGGATTTTTTTTATAGTTTACATTTGGATAAAATCATACATCATACATCTTAAATCCATCAAAAGTAAAATGTAGTAGATTTACGAATTACAATTTAGCGCTGAAAAAACAGAAATCAAATATCCTTTAAATTTAAAACGTGATCGTTTTAGTTAAGCAGATTTATGATGTATGCTTTAAGATTTCCGATTTAAGATTTTAAACCTCAAACCCTTTTGGCAAGAACATAGTAGCGTCTCCCCCACCCTTAATTACTTCTCGAACTAAGGTCGAACTAATATGGGAGAATTGAGGTTGGCTGATAAAAAATACCGTCTCTACCCCATCGCCAATAATTTGGTTCATTTGAGATAATTGTTTTTCATAGTCAAAATCCGAAGCATTTCTTAAGCCTCTTAATAAATACCTCGCATTCTTTTTAATACAATAATGCGCCGTCAAGCCCTCATGTTTATCTACTTCAACTTTTGGGTCATCTATGAAAACTCTATCAATACCTTCCAATCTCTCCTCTAGGGAATAGAGGTATTTTTTCTGGGAATTCACTCCTACGGCAATAATGATCTTATCAAATAAAGGCAAAGCTCGCTTAACAATCTGAACATGTCCAATTGTAATTGGGTCAAAAGAACCTGGAAAAACCGCAATTTTCATAAATATATATTTTGAGTCAAAATTCTGCGTCAATGTTAAGCATTTTTATAAGAATCAACAAAAAAAATAATGAATTATTAATATTCCTTTTTAGGCTATTGCAGTGTAGCAAAAAAAGTAGTATATCAATTATAAATTCCATAAAATATTCAAAAAAAAGAAGGTAAATTTAAAAATATAGCAGCATTTACAGAATAAAATTGTAATTATCCTAAAAAGAAGTTATTTTTGTTAAACAAACCAATTTAAAATTAACTTTTACTTTCCCTAACCCTTCAATAAATTTCAACCTTTTAAAATTTTCAATTCTTAATATTAATTAAGCTATCCGACCTATGAATATTGACCAATTGGATAAAGACATCCTTTCTATATTAATGCTAAATGCCAATGAATCCTTTACTAAAATTGCGAAAAAATTACATGTTTCAGGAGGAACTATTCATGTAAGAATGACAAAATTAAAGGAGATGGGTATCGTAAAAGGCGCTAGTCTAACCATTGATTACAACAAGTTAGGTTTTGATATTAGTGCATTTCTTGGAATATACTTAGATAAAAGTTCTTTATATGAAGATGTTTCTAAACAGTTAGCAGATATTCCTGAAATCGTAAGCGCCCATTATACAACAGGACTCTATAGTATTTTTGCTAAGATTATTGTGAAAGACACCAAACATCTAAGAGCAGTACTCCACGATAAAATTCAAAAAATCCAAGGCATTCAACGCACAGAAACTTTTATATCCTTAGAAGAGAGTATCAATCGACCTATAGATGTAAATGGTAGTTAAGTAGGAAAAACAGTTACAAAAAAATTATCCCTAAAAAGAAAGCGGTCTGAGGATGATATCTACCCTTCTATTATGCAACTGCCCTTGGTAGGTTTGATTACTATAAATGGGATTCTCTTCTCCAAAATCAGCTTTTAATAATAAATCAATTGGTATTGCTAATTGTTCCAATTCCCAGATTACAGCATCACTTCTTTGTTGAGACAGCCATTGGTTATATTGCCTACTTCCTATATTATCAGTAAAACTATGTACTAATATTTCATACCTATTGATATTTTCTACTGCATAAATAAATTCTTGTAATTCCTTCACTTGTGCTTCATCTATATAAGCACTTCCCCCTCCAAAAAAGATACTTTTAAGAATGGTTTTATTATCATCTACCAAAATCTCTTCTGCCTCTTTTAAAATATCGGCTTGCCCATTTAAAAATATCGGACAGATTAAGCAAAAGCAAATAATATAGAATTTTATAGTCATCGGGAAGGTATTAAAGTTTCTAATAAAAATAACAAATATGTTGGTATAACCTAACTAATTTTCGGTATAATTAGTTTATAAAGGCAATTTTTAAGCATAAATTTAGTTTCTCATTAAAAATATTGTATATTAGCGTATCAAAAGATACACCTCTAAGAATTTTCCCCCACACAATTTATAGCTTTACCCACTTATCATCGTATAAATCCTATCCAATAGTTGACATTCAACTAAAAAAATCCGATTGTCATTTCCTACTTATTTAACATTAATATACATAACTAAAAATAGTTAGTATGTGCTATTAATTAATTATGGAGTAGAAAATTCTGTTATAGAATTTTACAAAGCATACACATAGTTTCCCCCAACTATTTAAACAATAACTGAAACAACACAAAAAAACAATTGCTATGACTTACAGCTACAAACAACTTTGTAGTCTACTGGTCTGCTTAACACTTACTTGCAGTGCCTTTGGGGAAACAATTTTTGTAAAAGCCAATGCCACAGGAGAAAATGATGGCAAATCTTGGGAAGATGCCTACATTAATCTAGCAGACGCCTTAGATGATGCCGAAGAAGAGGATCAAATCTGGGTAGCCACTGGAATCTATTATCCTACCGCTGGCAACAATCGGACAATGTCTTTTATTATCCCAAATGGTGTAGAAATCTTAGGTGGTTTTCCAAATACTGGGAATCCGAACCAAGGAGATAGAAACCCTACCAATAACCTAACCATTTTATCTGGAGATATTGATCAAGATGGAAACCTAGCCAATAATTCCTACACCGTCATTTATACTAAAGATGTAGATAATACAACTATTTTGGATGGATTTACGATAACTGGAGGAAATTCAGATGAAATAGTTACAAATGATTTTCCTGTCCTTTTAAAAAATGGTGGTGCAGCTTGGTATAATGAAGCATCTAATTTTACAAACTCTAATCCAACAATTAAAAATTGTATTTTCAGTAATAATAATGCATCAAATCGAGGTGGAGCGATGTTTCATAAAGCTGGCATAGGTGCAATGGCGAATTATGTATTAGAAAATTGTCTTTTCCAAAATAATACAGCAAGTAGAGATGGGGGCGCTATTTATAATGCCCAATCAGGAACAGGTTCGGAATGTAGTCCTATAGTAATAAACACCCATTTCCTATCAAACACAGCAGGTCAATCTGGTGGTGCTATTTATAATGAGGGCGCTTATTTTGGTATTGTTTCTGGCAGCTATACTAACTGTAATTTTAGTAATAACGAAGCTATAAATAATGAAGGTGGTGCAATCTATAATAATGCAGCTTTCCAAGGAATTACCAATCCAATATTTACTAACTGTAATTTTACTAGCAATAACGCAATGCCAGGTTCAGGTGGAGCTATTTACTCAGATGCAAGTGGTCAAGGAATTGCTAATTTCCGTGTAACTAATTGCGTTTTTGACCAAAACATCGCCAGTACTTATGGAGGCGCCATCTGTAATATTATTTCTAATCAAGGAGAGATAAAACCGATTTATACTAATTGTATTTTTAAAGAAAATAGTGCTACCAATGGTGGTGCAACCTACTCTAGAGGCGTTTTTGGTAGTAATTTAGATGTAACTATTATCAATTGTGTATTTTATAAAAATCAAGGTAATATTGGCGGTGCCATCTATCAGAATGAAACAGGTAATGCAAGTTTAGTAACGACTAAAGTATCTAATAGTATTTTTGAGCAAAACATCGCAGGCTTTAGTCCAATCTTCCATTTAACCGGCCCTTCAAGCATTGGATTAAATCACTCTATCTTTGATGTAAATAATTGTCTTGATTTAGTACAAGGTGATGGAACTTCCGAAGCAGATTGTAATGGCAACAATATTTTTAATCAAAATTCTTTATTTGTTGATGCAGACAATGGTGATTTTAATATTTTAGCACCTTCTATAGCCATTGATGGCGGAAATAACGCAGATGTACCTTTAAATATAACGGAAGATATAGCTGGCAACCCAAGAATTGCTGGTGGCACAGTAGATATAGGCGTTTATGAGCAAACAAACGTCAATTCTGATAACGATGAGGATGGTATATTAGATGCCAATGATAATTGCCCATTAATTGCCAATGCGGGGCAAGAAGATATCGATGGAGATGGAGCAGGAACAGTTTGTGATTGTGATGACACTGTAGCTACTGGAACAAGTTGTAGTACAGGTTGTAGTACTTTTTATTTAGATAATGATATTGATGGTTTTGGCGACCCACTAGTAAGTGTTATTACTTGTGTCGCACCAACTGGATATGTCAGCAATAATCAAGATTTCAACGATAACGATGCAACGCTATATCCTAATGCACCAGAACTGTGTGATGAAAAAGATAATAATAATAATGGTCAAATAGATGAGGGGACAGATGATGATAATGACGGTGTTTGTAATGAAGACGATATTTGTCCTGGAGGGGATGACAACATTGATTTAAATGGAAATAACATCCCAGATGATTGCGAAAGCCAAATAACACTTTCTTGTCCTTCAGACATTATAATTAATGCGCTAATTGGTCAAAATACAGCTATGGCCAATTGGGTAGAACCAACTGCTTCCACTGACTGTAATGGAGGAGGTTCAGGTGGAGGAGATTGCACCGGCGCTCCTATTGCTGGTTTTACTTATAAGGGTACACATAATGGACATGATTATTATTTGGCTGATAGTCCTACCATCTGGACAACTGCTCAGGCGATAGCTGAAGCTAATGATGCGAATTTAGTGGTTATAAATAATCAAGCAGAAAACGATTTTATAAAAGGCATCATTGGCGCTAATATCATCCATATTGGTCTAACAGACCAAGCAACAGAGGGCAACTTTGAATGGGTAAATGGAGAAGATGCCAATTCCTATACCAATTTTGAAGGTACTCCTGGTGCTCAAGATTATGGAATCCTATATTTCTGGAATGGTAAATGGGCATTGGATGGTGATTATACTAAGCAGTATGTTATCGAAAAAGCTTGTGGCGGTGGAAGCGGTGGTGGTTTATTGATAAACCAAACTGCTGGCTTAACTAGTGGTTCTCAATTTCCAATTGGAACAACGCCTATTACTTATACTGCAACCGATGATTGTGATGGCGTTAAGACTTGTACTTTTAATGTGACGGTAATTGCTTCAGCTAGTACGTTAACAATTAATTGTCCCACGAACATTACAATTAATGCTGCTCCTGGAGCGACAGAAACTACTGTAAATTGGACTGAACCAGTTACTTCTTCTAACTGCTCTGGTGCTATTTCTGCTGTTGCTTCTCAAGCAAGCGGTACAACATTCCCCGTAGGCACAACTATCGTTACTTACACCGCAACAGATAATTGTGGGAGTACGGAAACTTGTGAATTTGAAGTAACTGTGGCAGCAACGAATAGTGCTATTGTCCTAAACTGTCCAACTGACATTACGGTAAATGCACTTCCTGGAGCAACAGATGCGACCGTTACTTGGGCAGAACCAACGCCAACTTCAGATTGTGCTGGTTTAGTCACTGCAACTCCTTCTCAAGCAAGCGGGACAACATTCCCTGTAGGTACGACTACTGTGACTTACATCGCAACAGATAATTGTGGGGGTACAGCAACTTGTGAATTTAAGGTCATAGTCAATGCAAACAGTAATGATATTTCTATTGCTTGCCCTGTAGATATTATTGTTACCGCTGAGCCAGGTGAAACTAGCAAAACGGTTACTTGGACAAACCCAGCTACTACTAGTAATTGTGCTACGGGAGTGGTTACAGTTACTGCTTCAATAACAAGCGGTACTAGTTTCCAAGCAGGAACAACTACCCCCATAATCCTTACGGCAACAGATGTTTGTGGCGGGTCCATTTCTTGTACCTTTAATGTAACCGTCAATGAAGGAACTAGTATTGTTAATTTAATTTGCCCTGCGGACATTATAATGGAAGCAAATGCAGAAGCTACTTCAAAAGTAATTACTTATCAGACCCCAATAGGCAATACTACTTGTGCAACCGCAGACATTTCCTTTGAATTAATCAATGGTTTAGCAAGTGGGGCTGCTTTCCCACTAGGAACAACGATTGTAGAATATAAAGGAACAGATGCTTGTGGTTCCACAAATGTTTGTTCATTCAATGTAACCGTAAATGCAGTAGACATTCAGTTAAATTGTCCCACAGATATTATAGAGACCGTTTCAATGTCTGGAGCTACCGTAGCCGTTACGTGGAGTACTCCTTCAGGAGGAAGCAATTGTAGTACTAGTGGTTATAGCCTTACTCAAACTGCTGGCCCAGCTAGTGGCAGTCAATTCGGTATAGGTAATACCATCATAACTTATACCGCAACCGATGATTGCGGGAGTGCTATAACTTGTAGTTTTACCGTAACTGTTAACTTAAGCAATAGCAACCTTAGCTTAACTTGCCCTGCTGACATCAATATTAATATTCCTCAGGGAACAGGTGGTGGTGTTGCCACTTGGGCTTTACCCACTGCAACGACTAACTGTATCGTTGAAGGAGGTGGTCAACCAACTTGCGAAGGAGTAACTATTGCAGGGTTTGATTATTTGGGCGCATATAATGGCAGTGACTATTATCTATCACAGGGCAAAGCGCCGTGGCTAACAGCAAAAGCAAACAGTGAAAATGCAGGTGGTACTTTGGTTGGTATAGAAAATGTACTTGAAAATGATTTTATTAAAACTATAGTTGATGGAGAAATTGTTCATATTGGAAGAAACGATATAGCAGTAGAGGGAACAGAAGAATGGCTTAATGGAGAACCAGTAACCTATAGTAATTTCAGTGGTTTTACTCCAAATAGTGCTGAAAACGATTATACGGTTTATTATCCTTGGAATGGAACATGGGATTGGGTAAGTAATGGTACATGGAAAAACTATTTAATGGAAATTAAATGCGGTGGCAGCGGTATTTCTGTACCAACTATTACTAGAATCAATGGTCTTGCTAGTGGCAGTAATTTCCCCGTTGGAACAACTACCGTTACCTATGAAGCAACCGATGATTGTGGCAATATAACGACTTGTAGTTTTAATGTAACCGTTACAGAGACCGCAGTTGTTTGTACCCCTGATGGTAATGGTGGACAAATTAGTGGTAATGAAATTATTTGTGACCCTTATGACCCGCAAACGATTACGAGTAGTAGCTTGCCAACGGGTGGTTCAGGTACACTTGAATACCGCTGGTTAAAATCAGAAAGCGGTTGTCCTACGGCTATTAATCAAGCCATACCAAATAGTAATAGTCCTACTTATAACCCTCCTTTTATTACGACTACAACGAATTATGTAAGATGGAGTCGAAGAGCAAACTGTACAGATTGGGTCGCTAGTAACTGTATTACGAAAACAGTTGATGATTGTGGAACGCCTACTAGTTATTGTGATTTATCTGCTGAACAACCTTGGCAAGAATGGATTTCAAGAGTAGAAGTAGCAGATTTAGACAATACCTCTGGAAAATCTCTAGGCTATGATGATTATACCAATTTAGTGGCAAATTTAACAGCAGGACAACAATATACCGTTAATGTGACCTTGACTTTTAGTTATAATCAATGGGACGAAACGGTTTATGTTTGGATGGATTTCAATCAAGACAATGATTTTAACGACCCAGGAGAATTAGTAGTAGAACAGTTATCTCCTTCTAATGGGAACGGAGGGGCACAACCAGATGTAATTGTCGGTGCATTCACCGTTCCTGCAAATGCCGCTCCTGGTAATACTCGAATGCGGGTAGCAATGAAACGGGAATTTAGTGCCAATCCTTGTGGTGATTTTATTCATGGAGAAGTGGAAGATTATAGTTTAAATATTTCAGCAGGTGCTTCTAGTAGGGCAAAAGCCATTTTAGCCTTTGATGCTTATGCAGTAACTGGAAATTCTATTTTAGAATGGATTTCTAATACAACAGACTTAGAACGTAATTTTGAAATAGAACGATCCATTGATAATCAACAATTTGAAACGATTGAAGCTGTCAATGTTGAATTCGATGGGGAGTACGAAAATTACTACAAAATAATGGACGAACAACCAGCTTTAGGAGATAATTATTATCGAATCAAACAGGTATTTAAAGATGGAGCAGTCGTTTATACAAAAACAAAGAAGATAGCTTATGGTAAAAAGGGCGCGTCTCTACACTTCTACCCCAACCCAGCAACAGATATTTTATATATGGAGGCTAGAGATTTTCAAGGACTAGCAGGGAATATCCAAATTGTTAATATGCTAGGTCAAATATTAACCAATATTGATTTGGAAACGGTTACAGATGGTATTATTCCTATTTCCTTAGATGGACTTGATAATGGCATGCATAGCCTATTATTCAAAGTCCAAGGACAACCAATTCAGACCAAATTATTTATTGTAGGAAAAATGCGTTAGGCAGTTTCTGAATTTTCCGTTTCCTCCTACTGAACAATCGAAGTAGGGGGAAACGGAATATCAGTTTTTAAATGATACAAGTCCCTCCTCTACTTATCCATCAGAGACAGCTCTGGACAGGCTTGGCGTAAAATTCTAAAAAGAATAGCTTGAGCATAATTTAATATAAATTCCGCCTAAGAATTATTTCTTCATCATAAGAAATGTATTGGCGCTTACCTTTATTAAAAAGCTTTTCAAATAAAAGTAATTTTTTTAAAAAATTCAATAACAATTTACTATCTTTATTTAAAGGTCGAAGATTATTCCTTAATCTTCAAGGTCTTACATTTATTTCTTCATGAGAAAACTACAAAACATGACTATCATTAAAGTTGTTGAATTATTAGCGAACTCCAAAAAAAGTTGGGAAGACGCAACTACTCAAGCCGTTAAAAGAGCTTCAAAATCTATTAATAATATCCGTTCTGCCAACGTAAGCAATATGAGCGTAACGGTGAAAAATGGAAAGGTAGATGAGTATAGAGTGAGTCTAAAAGTCTCTTTTGAGGTTAGTTAAAATCTAATCAAACTTAGTTTTAATGTGGCTGTCTCATAAGTCGAATCAAAATAGATTCATTAATTATGAGACAACCACTAATTCCAATTTTAGTCTATCCGCATCAACTGCAAAATTCCACAAGTAGGAACTATCAAAGCATGTAATCCTTCCTTAAATTCCAGCGTATCCTCCTAATCAATATTAACAAGTAACAGCACTCTGTGAGTTGTGCCACGCTATTTAAGCTTGATGATAATTATGTGTTTCCCGAAAAACAAAAGTGCTTCAAAAACATATAGTTTAAGAAGCACTTCCTTATCTTCCATCCCAAAAGGGTAGATTTAATATTTTAATATTCCGTTAAGCCGTAACCGCAGCGCCAACAGGCACAAACCAGCCATAAATATCTTCTACCGAACCATCTCTCAGCCCATCAATTTCTCTTTTTAGCATATTGCCAATTTCTCTTTCTGCCAATGGAGGTAAAGTCATTTTTAAGTCATTATGGGTCAAAGAAGCTACATGAGAAACGACTGCTGCTGTTCCTGCACCAAAAATTTCTTTTAGGTTACCATCTAAATGTGCTTCTACAATTTCATCAATGTAAATATCTCTTTCTTCTGCTTTGATGCCTTTTTTAGCTAAAATCTCTAGGAAACATTTTCTAGTAATCCCTTTTAAAATAGCCCCAGAGAGCGCAGGCGTCACAACAGTATCCCCAATAACAAAAAATAGATTCATCGTCCCTACTTCTTGTATCTTTTTGAATTCTGGGCTTTCCATCCAGATAACTTGGTCGTATCCCGCCTCTTTTGCCAATTTAGCAGGCAATAAAGAAGCTGCATAATTTCCACCCGCTTTTGCTTCTCCAGTTAATCCATTAACCGCTCTTACAAAAGTCTGTTCTGTAACTAAATCAACTGGTTTGTCATAATAGCTACCGACAGGACAAGTAAAAATGACAAATTTGTAAGTTTCGGAAGGCCGAACGCCAATAAATTCATCCGTTGCATACATATATGGACGTACATATAAAGACGTCCCTGGAATAGACGGAATCCATTCACTATCTAATTCAATCAACTCGTGCAAAGCTTGTAAAAATAAAGCTTCTGGCACATGCGGCATACACATTCTATCTGCCGAAGCATTTAGCCTTTGAGAATGCAACTCGGGTCGCATTAATAAAGGTACCCCATCCTTATTTTTTGAAGCTTTCATCCCTTCAAAAATGGTTTGCGAATAATGCAGCGTCATATTTGCAGGATGCATCTCGAATGGGCCAAAAGGCACAATGCGCAAATCTGTCCATTCCCCATCCTTATAATCAGCAATGAACATATGGTCAGAAAATACCTTACCAAAAGGAATGTTATTAAAATCCAATTCTGGTAATCTGGATTGAGTGGTTTTAGTTAAGTTAATTTCAAATTTCATCAGCGTCAGCTTTAAAAGGTTAGGATATTCTTAGTTCAAATTGACAACAAAGATTAAAAGTTGCCATGTTGTGTTGTTGCCATGTTCTAAATCTAGTTCAAAACTATAGCATTTTAAGTAATATATCATCACTTACCAAAGTAAATATACATTTATTTTTTTAATTAATTGAGAACTTAGCCAATTAAATTAATTACTTAGTCAATAAATTAAAAATAAGGGGTCTATTCAGCTATTTATCGACAATTTCAAAGAAAATCTGATTTAATCACTTCACCCTATTCCTTTCCTTATTTTTAGTGCTTAATTTTAGTCCTTTATTGTAATAACCCATTTTCTATAAAAATAATTCAAACCTACACTATTTTGCAACATCCATTTTTAGATTTTAAGATAATTGCCGTAACAGATACTAAAAACCTTCTTCAACAATGTAGTGGAAACGCTGAAAAGGGTGTTTTTATTTGCTATCCAACAACGGACGAAACTATGGTTGATTTCTTAACAAAAATCTTATCTGCGGTTAAATTAGATTTTAAAAAAGATGTTTTGGTCTTATCAAAAACGGCAGATAATAACTTTAGTTTCAGCAGTTTTGCTAAGGAATTGGGTATTGAAAAGGCTATTTTCTTTGGAACTATTCCTCAAACAATTGGCTTACAGGTTAATTGCCCGAAGTACAAACCTTTTATGTTGAATGATTGCTTGTTTCTATTTGGGGATGAATTGACGGCTATTTCTGCGAATCAACAATTAAAAAAATTGCTTTGGAATGGGTTGAAGGAGGTTTTTGCTTGATTTGTTGCGTTCGTTTTTTTTACCACGGAGGGACGGAGTTCATAGAGGACATAGAGTTTTTTTTGTCCTTATAACTTAGTTATGATATTAGAAAAATAGCACTACAGTAATAATGTGGGTATCAAAATAGGATACGACTCGGGAGAGTCGTGTTACTTGTCCGTCGAATTGTAACACGACTCTCCCGAGTCGTATGCTTTATCTATAATCCATCCACATTTTTCACCTTAGAACCAGAAAAGTAAAGATTTTATGAATAGAAACTTTAGTATAAAAATTAGATTGACGCCTTTGCTAATTTTTTGTATTTTCCTTTTTACGACTTCCCTATCTTTTGGACAAAATGCTTTTTCTACAGCCGCAGGCGCAAGAGGCATCGGAATGGGTAATGCTAATTTAACACTAAAAGATATTTATAGTGGTTTTAATAATCCAGCGGGTTTGGCTTATTTGGACGGATTTGCTGGCGCTGCTTTTGTAGAAAATCGTTTTTTATTACAAGAATTACAATTGGCCGCTATTAGTATTGCACAGCCTACTAATTCTGGCACCATTGGGATGACCTTGCAATATTTTGGATTTGAAGATTATAATGAACAAAAGGTCGGACTGAACTATAGTCGGCAGTTATTTGATAAATTCTCCATCGGTGCTCAATTTGACTTTTTGAATACAAGGGTCAAAGAATATGGAAATGCTGCTGCCATTACTTTTGAAGTCGGTTTGCAATATGAAATTTTAGATAAATTGGCTACGGGAATTCATGTTTTCAACCCAATTCGAGCGACTATTGGCACAGAAAATTTACCCTCGATTATTCAAATTGGGCTAACTTATCAAGTCGCTGATTATTTAACCATTAGTGGTGCTATCGAAAAAGATGCTACCCTACCTTATAATGCTAAATTTGGTGTAGAATATGAAATAGCCAAAAAGATTCAATTACGAGCAGGGATGAATAGTAATCCTAATCGGCTTAGTTTTGGGGTAGGTTATCTGGTTAATCAATTGCAATTAAATGTAGCGGCTACTTATCACGATATACTAGGTTTTAGCCCTGCTTTAGGATTTCGGTTTACCCCAAAAAAGCAGGCGACTCTTTGAAGAATCGCCTGCTTTTATTTGTAGCTTAAGCATTCCTGCCTGAGTAAATTTCACAGACAGGAATGTCTGTGCTACGGTAATTCTACCAAAAAACCACCAAGATATACCCTATCAAAGCCACTAGAAAGACCATGTGCGTTCGATAATCTTGATACCAAGGTTTGTCTTCCATTCCTTGTCCAAGTAAGGCGGTATTAAATACGTATTTTTCTATTTCTGCTGGGTCTGGTGCAGGGGTCATTAAACTGACGCCAACAAAAATAATGGTACTAATTAATAACATCACCCCAACATTCATGGTGTAGTGGAAATCCAATGGATTGTAAACCGTCACAAAAATACTAATGGCAGTTCCCAACATTAAAGTCCAAAAAGCGCCGTGTCCATTCCCTCGTTTAAAGAATACACCTACTAAGAAGATAATAGCAATTGGCGGTACGACAATAGAAAACATCAATTGTAAATAATCCCATAAGCCAGTAAAATGCTGAATTTGTGGTGCCCAAGAGGCTGCAATTACCATTAAAATTATGGTTGTATATCGACCATATTTAGCAATATCCGTATCCGTTAAATCGGGTTTATTTGGTTTAATAAAATCAATTACTACCAAAGTAGAAGAAGAATTTAAAGCAGAATCAACACTAGATAAAATTGCCGAAATCAATCCTGCTAAAACCAATCCAGTTAAACCAACAGGTAATACATTCTTCACTAAGTAAGGAAAAACAGCATCCCCGTTTTCAATCCCAGGGTATAAAGCCAATGCCATTGCCCCTGGGATGACCATAATAAATAATGGAATCACCTTCAAAAAACCTGCAAAAACTAAACCCCATCGAGCATGGTCTAAACCTTTAGCGCCTAAAGCTCTTTGAATAATATATTGGTTCGTTGACCAATACCAAAACCCTAAAAATGGAACGCCCATTAATAAACCAGGCCAAGGTAATCCTTCATCATCCAAAGGTCTAACTACACTAAAATGTCCTTCTGGTGCAGATGCCACTACTTTAGCCCAATCAAAATCTAATTTACCAAATAAAATCCAAGTCATAATGCTACAACCAATTATCAAAATAACTGCTTGTATAGCATCTGTATAAACAACCGCTTTTAATCCCCCAGAAGCCGTGTAAAATCCTGCTACTAAAGCTAAGCCTAAAGCAGTTGGCCACATCATCAAATTCGGAAAAAACGCTTGTAATACAATTGTTCCTGCATAAAGCGCCCCAGCCGTTTCAATCATTATCGTAGCAAAAATGGAAACGCCTGAAAAGAATAATTGAGAACGTCGGTCAAATCGCCGCTCTAAATACTCTGGAATAGTCGTAATTCTAGCATTTAGATAGAGTGGAATAAAAATCAATGCCGCAATAATTAATGGAATACCCGACATCCATTCATACACAGAGTTAACTATTCCCGTCGTATAAGCTGCTCCCGACAAACCAATGATGGTCGTACTAGAAATATTAGAGGCAAAAAGAGACAATCCAATTAATCCCCAACCAAAACTACGGCCACCTAAAAATAAATCCTCTCCAGTTTTGGTGCTTCTTGCAATCCATAAACCTATACCTAAAACTAATATGAAATAACCAATGACGATGGCTATGTCAATAGTAGAAATTCCTGTTCCGTTCATTCGTGATTTTTTCGTTTATTTAATCTATTCTTTCGGCAATAATTATTCTTTTTTCTGATAAGGCGGTAATATAGGATAATTTCTCAAAGACACAAAAAGAGTACTATGCTCTTTTTTTATTTTTTCTAGGGCAGCCTCGTATCCTTTTTTCTAAAAAAAGAAGGAAAAAAGTAATTATATAGTTATTAAAAATTAAATATAAATAATTTTTAATAACATTAATTTTTATCTATTTTTGAATAAGCAATTAAAATATTTTCAAATAAGGTTGTTCCGACTTCATATATGAGACAAATATAACAAATTGATTTTCAATTAACTACACACAAAATGACAAAAGAACAAGTTCTAGAACTAGAGCGCAAACAATTGCACATTAAGTATTTTGGTACTTTGGAAAATCCAGCAATCGTGATTCACAAAGATAATGACACCTATTTCAGCCACTTCACCAATTTAGAAATTCCAAAAGACGATATTCCAAAATTAGGTTTGGGCGTAATGATTCAAACAGAAAATATAGGTAATTCTATTTGGGATTAATTTATAATTCGAATAAGGTTTAATAAATCTATTTCAAAAATTGACAAGCAAATTTAAATGGGTATTAACAGTCTATAATTTTTCGTTATTTTAGCGAAAAAATAGCCAATATTAATTTGAATAGAACTTACATTCCATATCAATCCAACGAGAAAGCGTTTTTAATTAGAAAAATAAGAGCCAATTTCAATGCTTTATCCATTAATGAGCATCCTCACCGCCACGAGTTTACGGAATTCATGTATATAAAAAGTGGTACGGGTAAACATGAAGTAGATGGTGTGGAATATAATCTAGGTAAAAATACGATCTATATTATCTCAAAAGGACAAGTACATAATTTTTTATTGGCTAAAAATATAGAAGGCATTCTAATCCGTTTTCAAGATAGTATTTTACCTGCCGTTGAATCTCAAAATGAAGGTTTTTATCACAATTTATTATTTAATTTAAACCGTCACAACGAATTATTATTAAAAAAAGAAGACCTTTCTTTAGTAGAATTATTATTAGCTAGAATGCTAAAAGAATACACCAATCAATCTACCAAAATTTTAGACCTTAGTTTAATTCAGCATTTATTATATCCATTAATAATTTTAATGAATCGCTATATCGAAACTAAATTAGATGTACAAGATTATCAACAAGACCAGTATACGCAATTTATTAATTTACTAGAACAATCTTTTAAGCAACATCACGACCTGGGCTTTTATGCGCAAAAATTGGGCTTAACCAAGCGTAAATTATCAGAAGTGGCTCAAAAAAAATCAGGTAAATCTGCTAAAAAAGTAATTAATGACCGAGTATTAACGGAAGCAAAACGCTTAATGAAATATACCTCTTTGCCTTTAAAAGAAATGGCAGATAGATTGGGGTTTAAAGATATAGGCTATTTTTGTCGATATTTTAAGAAAGCTACAGGGCTTACACCTTCTGACTATAAAGCGGGTTAAGTAAGTACAAGTACAAAATTTACCTTCACATAAAATATTTGTTGCGAGTTACGGGTTATGTATATAGAAGTAAGACAACTCTCGGGAGTCCTAAATTTTTAATTCACCCACAGTTTTCACCGTAGAGCCAACAATTAAAAAGTGCCTACTAATTTTGGTTCATTACTTACTTAAATATTCTGGTACGGAATTAGTTGTGCAATTTATAAGTATTTTCAGCTAAAATTTCTAAATTTAGCGTTGATTTTAAACTACACAAACATCAAATATACTATTGAGTGAAACTGACAAAAGAATGGCTCAAAGAGGCCGCCACAACTTCTAGTCTATACAAAGGAGGCGATTTCTACGAAAAAGTAGGGGAGCTAAAAAAAGAGCAAAATAAATATACCGCTATTGTTTTTGGAGAACTTATTTATGATGTACAAATTGAGGAAAATGAATTAAACATTGACTGCTTTTGTACTTGTGATTTTGATGCAGGTGGTTTATGCGCACATGCCGTAGCCGTTTGCTTAAACATTTTAGAGAACCAATATGAAGAAATAGAGGTTGAAACTCAGGCAGATTTGGAAGAAACAGTTGAAATTACTGATTATCGCCTAAAAGATGGTAAGAATTTTTATCAAAATGTCTTTAAATCAGCGACTGACAACACGCAAGATAATTTTTTACAACAGCTTTTTGAAAACAATGAATTCCTCCGCAAAAATTTCCTAGAGTTACAACAAAATAATGAAAAATATAATGTTTCTATAGACATTACCAGCCTCCGTAAAAATATATTTGACCAGTTATTATCTGTAGATTTTTCAGACAAAAATAATATCTTTGATTCCCCTATCAATCGTCAAAAAAAATTGACTAATACCTTATTACGAGAAGAAAAAGCTATAGAACAGATAGAACAAGTATTAAATCCTTATGGAGAAAAAGCTTTAGCATTTCTAGCACAGGGACAATTGACCAATGCACTAATGGTCTATTTAGGTATGTTTGAAGCAAGTTTTGGGCTTCCTGAACCAGAATGGGAAGAAGAACCGTTAATTGATGATTTTGAGGCGGAGACCATAACTATTTGTCAAAATTGGCAAACGACCATTATTGAAGAGATACAAGACACTACACTAGAAGCAGAGCAAATTAAACGCTGTATTGACTTGATTTTTGACCGATGGCAATTACACCATACCGATAAATCATTGACAGATGTTTATTATGATTTTAAGTTTTTCGAGCCATTTCTATTGGCGATTTTAACGCCAGTAACTGCTCAATATTTAAAAGATTTATTGGCAAAAAATCAGTTAATCAATTATCAAACTGCTCAAATTTCGTTGCATTGCGCAAAATTATTACAAGAAGAAGAATGGTGGTTAGAAATAGGAGAAAATTTTGCTGGCAATGACCCTCAAATAGCCGAAAAACTAATGCAGCGCTATCATCAATTAGACCAAATTGATGATTTTTATCGAATTGCTCGGTATACCTTTGATTTATTTCCTGATATACTAGTCAATTTTTTGTTAAAATACATTCATCCTAAAGTTGACAAGCCCTTTTATACCGAATTATTAAAATACTACGCTCACAAAAAACAGGATTTGGAGGCGTTTAAAGAACTTAGAGAATTTATTTCTCCTGAAGAAAAAGAGGTTTTTATCCAGAATAATGCAACTAATCCTACTTTCTACACTAAATTACTAGCCGCTGAATTGCGCTTCACAGAAATTTTAGAGTTAGCAAAAGCACAAAAAAACACTTGGGAATTTAATGAACTGGTTCGCCCCATTCTAAATATTTATCCAAGAGATATTTTTGAAATGCATGTAAAAAGAACCATTGAAAACTTAACACTACACGCAACAACTAGATTGGAATATCGAAGAATTTGTAAAAATCTAGTAGCCATAAAAGAAATTAAAGGGTATGACGAAACTCGTAAAGAATTCATTAAGCGACTGAAAAAACAATTTAAACATCGAATTGAATTCCTTGAAGAATTGGCAGCCGTTGGATTTTAAATTAAAATTCCTTTTTAAGTTGGTTTGAAATTGAAAATTGATTTTAATCCAGTATCTTCGCCCCCTCGAAAATTATTAATTAAAAAATTGAAAACTACACAATCGTGATTGACTACTCTGAGGCGTATATCAATAAACTAATCGTTCATAAAATTGGCAATAAATCACATGATGAAGGTATCGTGGTATCGGATGAATTGGTCTTTCCTAATGAAGCTTTAAGGAATGTATTGATGGATTATTTTTTAAAACCATTTACCAAAGTTACCGAAACTTATCATTTTGTACATAATGTAGATATTGGCTATAATGTAGTCAATGATTTAGCCAAATTTGTCTTCAAAGACCAGAATGATTTTAAGCTGCGCTCGGTAGATATTTTACGGCATTTATACGACCAATCCAATCATCCGCATATCAAATCAGGCGATTTATTTATTGTCCTTTTCGGCGATGTCTTAGTCAATGGGGAATTAGTGGATACCATTGGCATTTTTAAATCAGAAGATAGGCTACCTTTTTTAGACATCGTTGCGCAAGAAGATAATTTAGAAGTTGTGAAACAATTAGGTATCAGTATCAAAAAATTAGACAAAGGTTGTTTAGTTTTTAATACGGATTTAGATAATGGTGCAAGAGTCTTAAGTGTCGATACCAATAGTTACGATACGGAATATTGGTTGACTTATTTTTTGAATGTCGATTATATCAGAGATAGTAATTTTGAAACCCGTGCTTACTTAGAAATGTGTCGGTCTTTCTCCGAAGAAGTCATCAAGGAAAAGGAAAGTAAAAAAGAGCAAATTGATTTTTTGAATCAATCCATTGCTTATTTTGACGAAAATGACATGTTGCTCGATAATGATTTTAAGCATTCCGTTTTTGAAGATGAAGTCTTAAAAGAAGAATTTGCCAATTTCAAAACAGAGTACGAAAATGACCACGGTTTAGTACTAGCAGAAACCTTCGATATTTCTCCTGTTGTGCTTAAAAAGCAAAAACAACAAATCAAAAATTATATTAAACTAGATACCAATATCCAAATTAGATTAGATTTCCGTAACCCCGATTCTAGTAGAGAATTTATAGAAAAAGGCTTCGATGACGAAAAGAAAATGTATTATTATAAGGTCTTTTTTAATGAGGAAGTTGACTAGGTAATTTTCAATTCTCAATTTTCAAAAAAAACAGTAAACACAATGCTGCTCATTTGTAATAGACTTCACCAAGCAGCACTTAGTATTACAAAATAATAGAATTTTTATTCCACAGAAAGTGCTTCTAGAAATCCAATTCTAGAAGCACTTTGTTTTTTGGGAATAAAGTCTAATGTCCATTTTATATCATCCATTTTCTTTTAAAAACTTCTTCCTAGCTATCTTCAGAATTTTCATCCGTGGAGAAATAAATTCGTGGTATTTTAAAATTCGTGGGGAAACTAAATTCGTGGGGAATCCGAAGTCTATTTTGAAGAAATTCTGAAGAATCCCCAATCCTACCCAAAAAACAAAAAATTAATGGTAGATTTAACCTCCTTAAATCAAATATTCCTTATCTAAATTTAAATAACTATGACTGTAAAAAATTACCTCTTATGCCTTTTGATGTTCGTTAGTTTTAATCTAACGGCACAGAAAAAGGACAACAATCCTATGTCAGAAGCAACCTTTAAGAATCTAAAATTAAGAAATGTAGGCCCTGCTTTTACCTCTGGGCGAATTGCCGATATTGCCATCCATCCCGATAATGATAATGTATGGTATGTCGCCGTAGGTTCTGGTGGCGTCTGGAAAACAGAAAATGCAGGGACGACTTGGCAACCCATTTTTGATGACCAACCCTCCTACTCTACGGGTTGCATTACTTTAGACCCCAGCAACCCACACACCGTTTGGTTAGGTACAGGTGAAAATGTCGGTGGTCGACATGTCGGATTTGGAGATGGGATTTATAAAAGTCCCGATGGAGGAAAGACATGGAAAAATATGGGCTTAAAAAAATCAGAACATATTTCTAAGATTATTGTCCACCCTGATAATTCTAATAAAATTTGGGTAGCAGTACAAGGCCCACTTTGGAGTAAAGGTGGGGAAAGAGGCCTGTATAAAAGTACCGATGGTGGCAAAAACTGGAAAAAGACTTTAGGAGATGCCGAATGGACAGGCGTAACCGACTTAGTCATTGACCCAAGAAATCCAGATGTATTATATGCCGCTACCTGGCAAAGACATCGTACCGTAGCCGCATATTTAGGTGGTGGACCAAAATCTGGTATTCATAGAAGTTTGGATGGTGGCGAAACTTGGGAAAAATTATCGACTGGTTTACCAAAAGGAAAAATGGGAAAAATTGGTTTGGCCATCTCTCCACAACAACCTGATATTTTATATGCAGCTATAGAATTAAATCGAACAAAAGGTGCCGTTTATCGCTCTACCAATCGAGGTGCTTCTTGGGAAAAACGCTCTGATGCGGTTTCTGGTGCAACAGGCCCACATTATTACCAAGAGCTTTATGCTTGCCCGCATAATTTTGACCGATTGTATTTGATGGATGTACGAATTCAAATCTCTAATGATGGCGGTAAAAATTTTAGTAGATTACCTGAAAATTTAAAACATTCTGATAATCATGCCATTGCCTTTCGGGCAGACGACCCAGATTATTTATTAGTCGGTTCAGATGGTGGTTTATATGAAAGTTTAGATGGTACCAAAACTTGGCGGTTTTTTAATAATATGCCGATAACCCAATATTATAAAGTTGCAGTTGATGACCGAGAACCTTTCTATCATATTTTTGGTGGCACACAAGATAATGGGTCTCATGGCGGTCCATCTAGAACAGATAACCAACATGGTATTCGGAATGCAGATTGGTATAAAACATTAGGCGCAGATGGACATCAATCGGCAGTAGAACCTGGTAATCCTGACATTGGTTATGCCGAATCTCAAAGAGGTGGTATGAACCGAATTGATAGAATTACAGGTGAGTCAGTTTTTATTCAACCACAAGCAGGAGCTGGCGAACCCTACGAAAGATTTAATTGGGATGCGCCGATTATTGTCAGTCCACATAATCCAACTAAGATTTATTTTGCTTCTTACCGAGTTTGGACTTCTGATAATCGAGGAGATAGTTGGACCGCTATTTCTGGTGATTTAACGAAAGGAAAAAGTGATCGTGCAAGATTGCCAATCATGGGCAAAACTCAAGGTTGGGATAATAGCTGGGATTTAGGCGCTATGTCCGATTACAGTACGATTTCTTCTTTATCAGAATCGCCTAAACAAGCAGGTTTGGTCTATGCAGGAACAGATGATGGGATTATTCAAGTAACGGAAGATGGTGGGCAAAATTGGCGAAAGATTGATGTTGGCACTATTTCAGGTGTTCCAACTGATGCTTTTGTCAATGACATCAAAGCCGATATGTTCGATGCGAATACGGTTTATGCAGCCTTAGATAATCATAAAAATGGGGACTTTAAACCTTATCTAATTAAGAGTACCAATAAAGGAAAAACGTGGACATCTATTAGTGGTAATATTCCAGATAGAACCTTGGTTTGGCGAATGGTACAAGACCACGTTCAGCCTAATTTATTATTTGCAGCTACGGAAATCGGTATTTACTTCACCGTCAATGGCGGTCAAAAATGGATAAAATTAGCAGGTTCTCCAACGATTCCTTTTAGAGATTTAGCCATTCAAAAACGAGAAAACGATTTAGTGGGGGCTTCTTTTGGTCGTAGCTTTTTCATCCTAGATGATTATAGTCCACTACGAGAAATTTCTACTGAAACTTTACAAAAAGACGTGGTTTTATTTAAACCTAAAAAAGCGTTGCATTATATTCCAAAATCAATTATTGGGTCGTATGGTGCGCAAGAATATATCGCCCCAAATCCTGATTTCGGAGCTAGTTTTACTTATTATTTAAAAGCTAGTTTGGAAAAAGATAAAAAAGCGGATAAAGATGCTTTCCCAAGTTGGGAAGAACTAGATGCCAAAAAACGAGCAGAAAAACCAGCCATTTTATTAACCGTTAAAGATGCAACTGGACAAGTGGTTCGACAAATAAATGGTAAAACTGGCAAAGGAATTCATCGGGTGAATTGGGATTTAAGACATGCGTCAAAGGGCATTGTTCGATTAAATCAAAATCAATCTGGAAATAGACGAGGCAGAAGAAATCGAGGTGGTTTTATGGCTACAACTGGCACTTATACCGTAACACTATCTAAAAAAGTAGATGGCGTAATTACCCAATTAGCAGAACCTCAGACTTTTGAAGTTGTTCCATTAAGAAAAGGTGCTTTACCAACTCAATCTAATGCAGACATTGCTGCTTTCCAAAAAGAAATGGAAGCGATAATGACAGATGTCTCCACCACTTCGTTACAATTAACGAATAGCATGAATAAAGTAAAAGCCATGCAAACGGCTTTGTCTCGTTCCAATGGAGATATTAGCCAATTATCCAAAGATATTTATGCTGCGAAAATGGCATTAAATGAATTAGATGTCGCCTTAAATGGAAATAGTGCAAAGGGAGAAATTGGAGCTAGAGCGCCTGCTACTATTCAAAGTAGAATGTTCGTTGGTTTCCGTGGATTGCGGACTACTTATGGACCAACGCCTATGCATAAGGAAAGTGTCAAAATTGCTAGAACAGAGTTACAATCACTTCAAGGAAAATTGGCTACAATCGTCGATACGACCATACCTAATTTAATGAAGGGATTACAAGCAGTTGGTGCGCCGATGATTGAGGGACAGACTTCTTCTAATAACTAATTTAGTATTACCTTAAAAAAAATTCGTGGGGAATAGTAATTCGTAGGGGAATCAAGTTATTTCCCCCACGAATTACTATTCCCCACGAATTTCATTTTGATTATCTTTCAATAAATTAAATTTATGAAAAAATACACGTTCATCTTATTCGCTTTTTTATGCTGTTTTAGCTGTAAAAACGAACCTACGATTACGTCTACTCCATCGGAAGACCTGATAAAAGAAGCAATCCCTCAAAAAAGAGCAGCTTATGCCATGGCCATTCACGGCGGCGCAGGGACGATTTTAAAAGCAAATATGACACCTGAAAAAGAAGCAGCATTTACTGCCAAATTAAATGAAGCTTTAGATGCGGGCGAAGCCATTCTAAAAAATGGAGGTACAGCAATGGATGCGGTAGTAGCCACCATTAATGTCATGGAAAACTCCCCATTATTCAATGCAGGAAAAGGAGCAGTTTTTACCAATCAAGGCACGAATGAATTAGATGCTTCTTTTATGGATGGGAAAACCTTAAATGCAGGCGCAATTAGTGGCGTGACCAATATTAAAAATCCAATTAATGCCGCTAGAGCTGTTTTAGAAAAGTCTAATCATGTCATGTTATCAGGGCCAGGCGCAGAGAAATTTGCCAAAGAACAAGGTCTCGAAATTGTTGACCCTAAATATTTTTGGACGCAACATCGCTGGGATGCTTTAGAAAACGCCAAAGCAAAAGAAATGCAATTAGGCTACCATGACCAATTAGAATTTAATGATTGGAAATATGGCACGGTTGGTTGTGCAGCATTGGACAAAGATGGAAACTTAGCGGCTGGAACTTCTACTGGTGGTATGACCAATAAACGGTTTAATCGTATTGGTGATGCCCCAATTATCGGTGCTGGTTGTTATGCGAATAATAATACTTGTGCCATTTCTAGTACAGGTCATGGGGAGTTTTTTATTCGCTATGCGGTGGCGCATGATATTTCTGCTCGGATGGCTTATTTAAAAGAAGACCTTGCTACTGCGGCTAATCATGTGGTTAATAAAACGTTGGTAGATGCTGGTGGTAGTGGTGGTATTATTTCTGTGGATAAATATGGGAATGTGGCGATGCCGCATAATACGCCTGGAATGTATCGAGGGTATGCTAAACCTAATGATCGTGGGGTTTTTATTTATGGGGAATAGTGATTAGAGATTATTTTATTAAAATATAAAAGGGCTTCAAATTAAAATTTTGAAGCCCTTTTTGGGTTTTATTTTTAATATTAGACTTGTTCGGGATTGATAATCAGCAAGATAGAGCTAATTGAT
>JAFMDF010000351.1 GCA_017857395.1 Bacteroidota bacterium
TCTATTACCTGATATGGCATATTATCTGGGGTTATTTTAGGCTGGAATTGCTTTTTTAATGACAAAAAATTGGAAATTAATACAGTATAGGATGAGCATTATCATGTTGAAAGGGTGAGAATTATCATCTTAAAGGGCTATTATCTCGACTAAATTGATGGACTAAAAGGAGAAGTGTATGGAACGTGAATAAAATTTTCATTAACTAAGTAACGCTGGAAAAATAACTTGAACAACTTTAATTCGTGGGGGGAATAAATTCGTGGGGAATTAAATCCAAAATGTCCAACTTATTTTTTTTCCGTTACTAAACAAAAACAATTATGAACGGTGCAATTTTTTTCGCAAGTAAATATGGCAGTACGGAACAATATGCCAATTGGATTAGTGAAGCGACAGGTTTGCCTGTATTTAATGTGAAAGATGCCAACGCTGACCCATCGAAGTATGACTTTTTGGTGCTAGGTTGTCCCATAATATATTACAAGTTACTCAATCGCAAATGGATAAAAAGGAACTTAGCAAACATTGAAAACAAACCGGTAATCTTGTTTACGGTTTCTGGTGCCCCAGGTGGGTCGAAATTGGATGCTTGGATTGGTGATAGCCTTCCCAAATATTTGATTTCACAAATGAAACATGTGGCGTTGCTTGGCAGGCAAAAACCAGCCGAACTCACGTGGTTTGACAGGATGATGTTGATAATCGCTGCTATGAAAAACAAAGACCCCCAAGCCAGAAAAGAAGAACTGCACGGATTTGATTACATGGACAAATCCAGTATTGAACCGATTGTAAAAATGGTTAAACAATTCCAATTAAGTGGGGTGATAGCATAATTCAATTTTTAGATACCCACACTTTTTACCGTAGTGCCATAAAAATAGCCTACTTATTTTTAAGTAATTTTTCGTTTTAAAACCTTTTCCAATTGACCAATCAAAATCCTCGTTTTTACAGGTACCTCTATTAGTATAGATGCTCCTGAAATGCCATCAACATCCTCCATTTTCTTTTTGCCTTCGGAGGAAGTGGTGAGAATGACCAATTTTTCTTTATTGGGCGACTTGCTGAAAAATCTTCGAATAGGTTTTACGGGTCTCTCTTTTTGCCAACTATAAATCAGACATAAGGCATCCCATTCCGTTAATGCGATATTTTTTAGTTCAGAAAGTTCAATAATTTTTACGAATACCTGCTTATTTTCAAAATGGCGTTTTATACCAGTTACGATAGCATCTTTGTATTTACTCTGTTCAGCGACAATTAGTAATTTGGAAGCACACACCTCCTTATTTTCATTGGAATAAACTATTTTTTTATTTACCTCTATATTTTCCAAGTAGGAAATAACCACCATTAATAGAATCAAAATAGTCGTAGATAGCTTATTTATATGGAAGGGTAAATTTTCCAATGCATTAGATTTTACGGATTTTTATTCATTTCATCTTCAATCATCTCGTCTGTAATAGGCGGGGCTCCCAAAAAGCTATAAACAGTCATTGCGTGAAAAATTATGGCAATTCCCCAACCCATCGCGGGCCATTTGGCCCATAAATATGCTGGAAAAGTAAGGAGATTAATAACTAATAAGACACCACATACAGCTAGATAAACGAATAAATGCGATTTAAACGCTCTTTTAGCGACAAGCCTCTTTTTTGCTTTTTGATAGGCTTCTGGATTGACGATGTTGCTTTTCATATTGCTTGATTTTTTTGCTGTCAATATTGACATTGCTTCAAAAATACAGCAGTAAAGAGTAGAGAAGTAATGACTTTTATCACACAAAGCCATGATATTAATCAGTTCCTTTGCGATGGGATTTATGAAGATTAAAGGTTGATTTTCTTCTGGTTTAATGGTGTAAGCTTCTCCAGAAGGACTTAATGCAATTCGTTTGGCTTTTCCATATTCCACCCGTTCTCCCCATTGTCCATTAGTCATTCATGCACTTTACTATCCTGTGCTTTTACCCATATTTTTCCATTTGTATTTAACTATCTACAGAAATTAGCGCTTCAATCTGTTGAAAAGCCCAGTTATCCAAAATTCCGACCGTCACTAAATCTCTAGTTTCTGAAAATAGACCATGAGTTTGGCGATAATCTACAATCCTTGTAGCATACCATTCTCCTAGGAATGCTAAGGCAGATAGTTCTGCTACTGTTGCGGTATTAATATTTATCACTTCTGACTCTCTCTCTTCTTCTGAAATGGAAGTAGCGTCTTCTTCTTCTTCTTCTTCTTCTTCTTCTTCTAATGTGCTAGTAGCCTCTGTATCTACAGAAATTAGCGCTTCAATCTGTTGAAAAGTCCAGTTATCCAAAATCCCTAACGTCACTAAATCTCTAGTTTCTGAAAATAGACCATGAGTTTGGCGATAATCTACAATCCTTGTAGCGTACCATTCTCCTAATAATGGTAAGGCAGATGATAGCTCCGCTACTGTTGCGGTATTAATATTTACCACTTTCGGCTCTTTACCATCACCATTACCATTATGCCCAAGCCTTCTTTTTAATTCGGTCAGCGCTGCGCCAGCATTAATCATCCCTGCACCTAGCATATTCTCATAGCTCGGATTAAGAAAATCTATCTCAGTAGCAGTTTCCTTGATGATATCAATAGTGTCTTGTGCATTTAATTGAGGGTCTAAGGAAAGTAGTAGGGAAATCAACCCAGCTACATGAGGTGCAGCGAATGAAGTTCCTGCATTATAAGAATAATTATGGGGTGTTGAGGCTAAAAAAATACCAACTCCTGCAGATCCAGCTTCGCCTCCTGGCGCAGAAATTGTGATTGAATTTTCTCCGAAATAGGAATAACTGGCTTTTTTTATATTCGCATTTATAGATGCAACTGAACATAAGCCTTTTATTTTACGATGATCTGCCAAATCTGCTTCGCTATCATTTTCCCCAAAAGCGTAACGCGACGGGTAATGAAGCTTATCAGCTATAGGCGTTTCATCAGGGCGAAAATTACCTGCACTGGTAACAATTGGGATATTTGCAGTTGAAGCATTTACAAGCGCTTCACGAATTCCTATATTTTCCCCATTTGTTGACCAACTTATATTAATGACACCTCGTTGGTCTGCCTCAATATAGTCGATAACCTCTAGTATGGCAGAAGCCCGTAATCCATAACTCTGACTAAAAGGTAAACCTGAAATTTTTACGGGTAAAACCCAGCATTCTGGAGAAATTCCTTGTATACCTATTGTTGCATTTCTTGCCTGCCCCCCAACAACACTAGCAACCCCTGTTCCATGGGCAATTTCGAGTTCTGATGGTGATTTTTCGGCTTCTGGAACATCAATATCGAAATTGAGGTCAAGACTGTCCCAATCAGGACGTAAAGCATTTTCAAGATCTGGATGATTCATTTTCATACCACTATCTATGATAAAAGTGGTCACATTAGGAGCTCCTTTTGTAACCTGATGCGCTTTTGATAGTTCAATAAGTTTGTAATTCCAATTTCTAGGCTGAGTAGTAGCATCCTCAAATTCAGTTACATTAACTTCTCGATTGGGTTGAAAGTCTTCATAACCTACTTCAGATGGTTCAGCAAAACGTATCTCTTCATATTGATTGATTGCTTTTATTTTTTCGATAACAGCATGAGTAATATCAAAATCCTTTGGCCACTGTTGAAGTTCTACTATATAAAATCCCACTTTAAAATGTCCTCCTTTTACCACAAGACCAAGGTCTGAAATTATACTCAATATTCGTTCTTTAGGTGTATCCCGAGAAAACCAAAGATCAATGGTTCCAGGCAAGAAGTATCGAGTGAATCCTTCATTGTCTTTTAAAACGGGAAATACCATTCCGTTAAAGGTTTTCTTTAACTCATTTGGGGATAAATCCTCTTCAAAAGAACGAGGAACAATGACACGAATCAGCGCTTTTTTTCCTGTTTTTATCGCTGTATATCCCAAATTACTAAGCTTGTCAGGTGATTCAAATTCATCTTTAGGTTGCAGAATGAACTGGTCAAAGATAGGTTCAAATGTTTTAGACTTACCTGTTATTTTATCTGTTAATTCAAAAGGGGCGATAAAAAAAAGTTGTTCAAGGACTATACGAGGTAACTTACTAACTGCTTCTAATTCGTTTAAGGAAAAGTAGGGTCGTCCTTTTTCGAGCACTTTAATTTGCTCTTCCTCAAGATTCGGAATCCTTTTTAATTGGCTGCGTGTTATCTGATTTGGATTAACACGGTAATTTTCCAAATTTTCTCTTTTGTTAAAAAGCCAAATGATTTTCTCTTTTTTCAAATTTACATTAGAAGCTATTTTATCCAAATCCAACCCCGAGCCATTAGAACGAAGGGCAAGTTTAGCTTTAGCTTCATCAATAGCTAAAAAAAAACTAAGCCGCTGTGCTAACGTTAAAGGTTTAGTTGTTGAACTCATATCATTAGATGTTTTATGGTTAAAGATAGGGAAACAAAAAAAAATAACATAAACGCTATTTATTCGATGCCCGTTACTAAAAGGTTGGACAGTGATTTTGTAACGGCTAGATGTGTGCGGTGCGGCATCAAATTTCGAGCAATTAGTCCCGCTGAAATCAATGTTGCTGGTGAAGATCCACTTGTAGTTGTATGCCCATTAAGACCTATAGTTGGTACCTCAACACCAGGTGCAAAAATGTTGACTTCGGGGACAGCACAACAATAAGGAATAACTTGTCTATTTGAGTCAAGTCCAGAAACCGCTAAGACTCCATCGAGCCATGCTGGAAAATGTAATTGCTCTGGTCCGTTATTGCCTGCGGCTGCAAGTACTATACATCCTCTTTTCAATGCTGTTCGAATTTCATTTGAGATAAGGACAGAACCTTTAGTTGTACCAAAGGGGAGTACAATAATATCTGCCTTCATTTTTAAAAACCAACGAATAGCATTTGCTATATTTCTCTCATTTTTGCTGTATCCTTGAGTACCTAATACTTTCCCAAAAAGAAATCTAGTATTCGGAATAAGCCCTTTAATCCAACCATTTCCTTGTCCGATTAAAAGGGAAGCATTTTTAGTTCCATGTCCTGTCCTATCCTTTAAATTGAGACTTTTAGAAAAATCTTTTGCAAGAATTTTTGCCCCTTTGAATGTTGGATGATTCCACATCAAACCTGAATCTGCTAATGCTACAGTTACCTTTTCTGTATCGAATGAAAAGGAATCGCTCAAAGAAAGAGCAATGCTTTTGGATTCCCAATTGAATGATTGCAACCATGTCAAGAGGTTTATTTCAGGTTTATTCTTCCTATTTGTCATGGAAGATGAGTTTAAAGATAGTGGGTCAGATTTGTAAATATAAAAGTCAACAACACTTTGAATATTGAGCGTTAAAAGAGACCACAAATGGACTAGACCCACTACCAATTTAAGGATAAGGAATAACCTAACCTCTCATCCTTAGCTATTTCTTCTAGGGACGAGAAGGAAGGAGTTTAACCAACTATTTGTTGTTATTAATAATAATAATAATAATATTGGTTAATGAAATTTCCAATAATACTGAATATAGTAGTGACCACTATAACCATAGAAATGGGCAGTCTGGATGGGTGACCGTGGATTGCCCCATCTACCATTGGAATAACGCCAGCGGGTAGACATACTCAATGCGGTACATCTTGTAGTATAAGGTGGAAAAATATCATCTGCAAAACATCTCTTTAACCAGCTAACAAATTTGCTAATAATCCACGATACAGCTCTTGCAATTGCTCTAGCTATCTTAGATCCAAGATATCTTTCAAGCCATTTTTCAATGGCTTTTTCAATGGCGGCTTTTACACTAGCTTGGACAGATTTCCAAACTTTGTGTAAAGCAGTAGATAAACCGCCCCAATCTTTTTCTGCAAGCAAAAATGTTACGGAATAAGTTTTCGGCCATTTGTCACCTTCTCGGAGACTAAACACTTCATAGCGCCATCTGTCTCCATAAGTTTTTGATTCACCGTCATCAAAACTATTCCCAATTCTTTTTTCAGGAATTTTCTTAGTATCACCATCTTCATCTACACTAATACCAGCAAGGGCTATTTCATCATCTCCCAATTCTCCCCACCAACCTGAACCCGTTTCATCAACACACTTCACCTTTCTTATCCAAAGTCCCAATTTGTCGGTTACTGCAAATTCTTCAAAGTCAGCTTCTTCAAAGTCAGCTTCTTCATTCTGGTTATCTGTTTCTTCTGTATGTACAGACCCCCATATTTCGGATAGTTTTTCTGAATTATAGATATCCGATTTTTCCGCAGCTTCTCGTGCGGATTCGAAATCAGTATGTATGTTTTCAAATCCTTCTGGTAGAGAAGTTGAAGGTATCAGCAGCCCATTTGCAGTTGTGGTAATCTGACTAATAGGTACGTTGAGGGTTGGTATCCGAACACCTAATAGTTTTTTATTAATGTTAAGTGGTGTCAAACCTTCACTGAAGCGTTCAAAGCCCCCAGCCGCTCCAATGTGTACAAGTGGTTCACGTTGAGCTGCACGACCAAACATCACCATTTGAGCTGGTCTTGATGCCGAAAGTAGGGCATTTGCAGTAGACAAATAACCTTCACGGCTATTCACAGGCATAGATTGAATAGCTTGGCTAAAAATTTCTTCGACTGAATTCTGCCTGATTTGGGCATCAGGATTGGCAGCGGTAGCTGCAAATGAATATTTTAATGCGCCCAAAATATCATCTGCAATTTTTCGAATTTCACTATTTTCAGGTGGTTGGACACCATTTTCAATTAGTGGTTCTTTCATAATTATTGTTTTTAGGGAAAAAATAAACCAACATTTTACATTTTAACTAATTTTAATATATTATTAATCAATAAAAATGTTAATTTATTTAATATACTCGGCTTGGGTGAAAAGTGATCTTATTTTCGATTTGTAGAAGTGCCTTTTCTAATTAATTGAAAATCAACGGTAAAAGTTTTTTAGTAGTAAAACACCTTTTTACAAGATTATCTTTTTGCCCTATTCGGAGCATAATATTCCTATGGTTAAAAAATATTTAATTCATATATTATCAATGAATTAAATTATTGAAAATAAACTGATTGCGTTACCTATTTGAAGGATGATACTAGATTTGTTTAATTTTAGTAATTAAATTTTTTTAAAAACTGCTCGAAAATCGCCTTCTTCCAACAAGTCTTGGACAACCTTTTCTATTGTTTCAAGATTACTATCTTTGACTAAAATTAAATGTTTCGCCCAGAAATAGCTACCATGTAAAAACGCTCCATTTTTTTGATGTTTTATAGCTATTTCTTTGATGCCAGCATACGTCAAAAAGGACGAAATATATTGTTCATCATTATCTAGATAGACTAAGATATCTGCAAGACCTTTCAGCTGTTTAGGGCTATTATCTTTGAGGTTAGTAGAATTATAAATTTGTATTACTTTCAGTTTCATAAGCATCCTAATAGTGAACTAATATTACAAAATTGAATACTTTTATTCATCAGTTCAATACGTATCCTACGAACGGTTAGAGACATTCCACAAGCGGTAAAAAAAGCAGAATAATTAGCGTTTTAAAGATGATTAACCATTTCAAGAAAAGCATTTCGCTTGCGTCGAGCAACAGGAACACTTTCTCCATCTGTCATGAGAATTGTGCCTTCAACTAAGAATTTTTTCATATGACTAAGATTAATCAAGTGTGACCTGTGTGGAGAGAAAAAACCCAAAGGCGTAAGAATTTTTTGAAACATCCCGATGCTATAAGAGCTTATAATATTTCGTGAATTACGAATAACAACACAGGTATATCTATGAAGTCCCTCACATCTAATTATATCATTGACTTTTAAGAACTCAATTCCTTCCATAGTTGGGATGTTAATAACATTATTAGGGGAGTGATGATGAAGTAATTTTTGGAGTAATTTTTGGGTTTCTAATTGTTCTCGTCGCAGTTGCAGCCAGAATTGAGTGTGTTTTACAACAGCTACTAAGTTTTCTTTGGTAATTGGCTTTTGAAGGTAGCTGCTAGCTTGAAAATTGCTATTTTTTGTGTTTAGTTTTGGAGAGGAAGATAGTAAGATAGTTTCATAGTTAGCTTTCAATTGATCATATTGGTACCCATAATGATTCATCGCCATCTCAGCCTCTGAGAATACTAATTCAGGGTGGGTATCTTGAATTAATTTTGTTGCTTGTTTATTTGATAAAGCGACGCCCTTAACTTCGACTTGAGGACAATATGTATTTAGCTGTTCTTGTAACGTCTCTATGAACTGAGAATCTTTATCTATTAGTAAGGTAGATATCTTCTTCATGTTAATCAGATTTTTGGTTATTTCGGAACAAAAGAGTGAATTGTCTCAGCATAACATTCGTCAATACCTTTTATTGCACCACCATCTTTTAGCAAATAAATTTCAGGAATTTCAATAGTATTTAACGCAATAGCTCTTTCCTGACTAAGCACCTGCTTATTAGTTGTTTTTTGTTTGTTATTTTCTTTTTTTTCGTAGAGAGTAGCATGCTATTCCGTTTTTCAATAAGTTGATAAAAGCCTTTATTAAATCATCTTAAAGATAGATTTTGACCCTATTTAATCTGGAAGATATAATTGATAAATATTTTATTTATATTAAATGGCAAATTATAACTATTCACCTTTTCAGCGAATGACTTTCATCAATAAAATTAAATGATTTTTGTCAATTTGAAGAGGGTGGGGTTGGGTACTGATTTAAGTAACTATTGTATCCTATTAAGGTATTTGCCGCTTGCTGTTCTATTACCATCTTTGGAAGTTAGGCTACTGATTTACTATGAAAGCATTATTGACCCTCCTTTTGATTTGAACATCCTATTTCGTGGCTAGATGATGGGCTGTCTCCTTATTCCTTTCCAACAACCATGGAAAAAGTTAGAATCAGACCTTATGTAACAGCCCATCTCACCTAAAATAACCTTATACTTTTATCATCTTTTTCCAAATACTTCCATCTTTGGTGGTGTACGAGAATAATATGGTAATTTAGCGTTCAAAATAGAATATTATGA
>JAFMDF010000352.1 GCA_017857395.1 Bacteroidota bacterium
GGAAAGAATAATGCCCATAATGAACTGGAGCATGAATTTTTTCCTTGCTATACTAATCTTTTCGACTCTTGAGCCTATGTCAAAGAATCTTAGTAATTTTGATTCACATATAATTTTCATAGGCTAATATTAGGAATTTTATCAAAAAACTACCTACATATTAGCCTTTTTAATTTTTGTCGGGTCGAGTGGGAAACTTTAATAAAAGCTGCGATTGATTTTGCGCTTAAAGATATGGATAAACCTAGCAAATCGGTTGGGCAGGTTATCTCTAAAATTAAGTAAAAATAATGGTCAGAAAGTTGATATGTTTGCCTTATCATTCCGTCTTCAAACTCTCAATAGGATTCACTAATGCCGCCCGAGCACTTTGTACACCTATGGTCGCAAAAGCAATCACTACCGCAGCTATACCTGCAATTGCAAACATCCACCATTCCAAGTCAATCCGATAAGCAAAATCATTGAGCCAATCGGTCATAAAATACCAAGAAAAAGGAATGGCTATGAAAAATGCCAATAGCACTAATTTTAAGTAATCTTTTGCCAATAAACCGATGATGCCAGAGATGGATGCACCCAAGACTTTTCGAATACCAATTTCTTTTCTGCGTTGTTCAATCGTATATGCAATTAAGCCTAATAAACCTAGACAAGCGATGAAAATGGAAAGGCTAGTAAAAACGCCTAAAATTGAACCGATTCGCATTTCTGATTGATAAAGGCTATTATAATCTTCATTTAAAAAGGTGAAGCTAAAAGGTACGCCATTATTAAAGTTGGCTAAAATAGTTTTCGCTTCCTTAATGACTTTGGATTCGCTTCCTTTTTGTAAACGAAGGGCGATAAATTCTTGGTTAATATTATAAGTTTCCGAAGATTCATGGAATAAGGCAAAAGGGATAATTTGATTCCTAAAAGAATGGGTATGAAAATCTTTCATCACGCCGACTACTTGAAATCGTTGGTTTCTATTCCCTGGATAGCGAATGTATTGCCCAATTGGATTTTCCCAACCTACAAATCGAACGGCGGCTTCATTGAGGATTACAGACCGATTATCCGTACCATATTGTTTATCAAAATCTCTACCGTCCAATAATTCAATATCCATCGTTTCCATAAAATCATCATCGACCATATAAGACATAAGGCTTAAATCGGGTGCTAATTGATTGCTACTGCCATCTGTTTCTGGCACATAAAAATCACCAAAAAAGCCTCTAGTTGGTAGGTCGGATGACCTTGTGGTATGGATTACTTCGGGTAGTTTTTCTAATGCTTCTTTAAAGGCCTCGGATTGGACGCCTAATCGTTCCATGTTTGGAATAATGAGTACGTTTTCTTTATTCAAACCTAAATCATTTTTGCTAAATTGAATTTGCTGCAAAATGATAAAAGTAGCCGTAATCAAAGCAATAGAAATGGCAAATTGAAAGACGACCAAACCGTTCCTAATTTGATGATGCCCATCATTTCGAGATGCTAGCTTATTTTTTAAAACGGTAATGGGTTTAAAACCAGATAAATATAGTGCAGGGTAACTACCTGCTAACAAACCTGTTAAAGAAATAATTGCTAAAAAGGCTACAAAGGTCCAACCACTAAAGAAATCCGTCATGGACAAGTCCACCTCCACTAAATTATTAAACCAAGGCAAAGCCAATTGTGTAGCTGCCAAAGCAACTAAACCCGCCACTAAACTATATCCTACTGCCTCTGTCATAAACTGCCAAATCAAATCACTCCGTCTAGAACCTAATACTTTCCGAACGCCTACTTCTTTCGCTCTTTTCATAGACCGAGCGGTGGATAAATTCATAAAGTTAATACAAGCCAATAGCAAAATTAAAAGCGCAACAATTCCAAATATTTTCACTTCAGTATAGCTCCCCAAATTAGCGACTCTAGAGCTTTGATTTTCTGAATATAAATGGACGTCCTTGATTGGTTTTAACGATAATTCCCAACGATTCCCTTTTTTGAAATATTCTTCTAAATTTTGACCGATTCGCTTAAAAGCTTTGGCTGCATGTTGGCGAACCATTGCTGGAAATTTTGCCTGTATTGCTGCCATACCTGCCGCATCAACGGGTTGCTTTAATTTAACATGCGTATCTAATTGCAACCATACCCAACTCCAACTGAAATAATTGACACTTCCTGCTGCAATAATAGGTTGCAACATATCAAATTGCAAAGAAGATTGGGGCGGTAAATCTGCCAATACGCCCGATACGGTAAACGGTACCTCATTTAGTAATAATTCTTTGCCTATTGCCGAAACGGCACCAAAATATTTTTCAGCCGTACTTTTAGTTAATACAACCGTATTTTTATCTGATAAAGCCGTTTTAATATCGCCTTCTAATAAAGGGAAAGTAAAAAAGTCTAAAAAATTGGAATCGACTGCCCAAATATGACTTTCGGTATACAATCGGTCTTCATATCTAACCACCATATCGCCTGGCATAAAATGCCGTGTATAGCTTTCAATTTCAGGAATTTCATTTTGCATGGTTTCCCCTACGGGTGGTGGGGTATTGGACGTATTAAAGGCATCGCCTCCAAAATTTACAGAAAGGTTGACTTGGTAGATTTTGTCTCCTTCGGCATGGAATTGGTCATAGCCTGTTTCATGTTGTAAGTACATTAATAACAAAAAACAGGCTGCCATGCCTACTATTAAACCTGAAAGGTTGATAATGCTGTAGAATTTGTTGTTTTGGAAACTTCTTAGGGCTATTTTTAGATTATTTTGCATTGCTTTAATTTTAACAACGGATTTTGTAAAATAATGAAAGCGTAAATCATCAGCTTTCCCACCTGCTTCGCAGTTCCTTCACTTGAAGGTCTCCCAGACCTTCATTTCGCCTATCAGCGAAAATCGCTCAGTCGCCTTTCAAAACCTCCGCTGGATTCATCCGCATCACCTGCCAAACCTTAATCCCAATCGTTATAAAAACAACCAATAAAGAAATCACTCCAGCGGCGGTCAACATAATGGAATTAATGCCTGAATGAATGTTATAAATACTATCTAAAAGAATAAAAGACAACCAAGAACCGACACCACTTCCAATTACAGTACCTGCTATAATCACCCAAAAATAATTGCGGTTTAAAATGTAGGAGATATTACCAACAGTAGCGCCCAAGACTCTTCGGACCGCTATTTCCTTCATCCGCTTTAAAATACTCAAAGACATCAAAGCGAACAAGCCTGTAATGGTCAATAGCATAGTGATAATGGCAATAACGGACATAGTGGATTTAATATTGGCTGTTACTTCCATCGCATTTGCTAAAAAATCATTTTGGAAATTATGTTCAAAAGGTTTAGTTGGAAAATTTGTTTTCCACGCACTTGCCAAAGCCATTTCCACGGATTTCAAATCCTTAGGGTCAGAACGAACCGCCAAATATAAAAATCGGTCAGCTTTACTATATTTTAGCACTAACGGGCGCAAAGGGTCAAAAAAACTATCCTGCATAAAATCACCTACGACGCCTACAATTCTACAATTTAGGGTATCAAAAAAAGTCACTTCCTGTCCAATTGGGTCAGTATTTGGGAAAAAGTCGCGGGCAAATTTTTCATTAATCATGATGGCATTTTGATAGTCGGTCTCCATGTTTTCCTTAAAAGTACGCCCCTGAACTGTTGCTATATCCATCAAACTCAAATAGTCCGTACCTATTTCCATATACTCTGCCTCCCCTTGTGGTTCCCCATTTAACGTAAACTCATGCCGAGGACAAGAATCGCCAATATGATGTCGGACACCCGCCGATTTAATCACGTTGGGACTTTTATTTATTTCATTTTGCATGACCGTAAAAGTCGCTTCATCTCCTGTATAAATCGCTTGTGTACTAGTTCGATTAAACCCTAAATCTGTGTTTTGTTGGAAGTCGGCATTTTGATAAAAAGACAATCCTGCAATAACAGCCATCAAAGAAATCGCCACTTGAAAACCTAGCAGTATTCTAGAAACTAGATTTGTTCCACCAAACTTAACCGAGCCATGAAAAATTCGATTAGGATTAAAGGAACTAATATAAAAAGCAGGATAAGCCCCTGCCATTAAGGTCGTCACGATTACGGTGCCTATCAAGAAAGCAATGACAGGAGGATTATCTGCTAAGACTAACTGTAGGTCTATATATTTCCACATTTGGTTATACCATTCGGTGGCATAATCCATCAAAGCTAAGCCAAATACTAAACCCAATAAACAAATCATTAGGCTTTCTAATAATAATTGCCCCATCAATTGTTTTTGCGTACCGCCCATCACTTTCCTAATTCCAATCTCTTTAATTCTTTTGCCTGACATGGCAATCGTCATATTGGAGAAATTCAAACAAGCCGTTAGCAGCAAAAGAATAGCCATGACAATATTACCCCAAATCGCTGAATCTGGTGTGCCAGACATTAAACTATTCCAACGTAATTCTCTCGCATTATCAATCATGCCCACAAACGGTTCTAAGAAAAATTGTTTGGTCTCAAAATCTGGACGAGCACTTTGATGGGCTGCAACATGTTGGTCTAATTCGGTCAAAATATAAGGCGCATCTGCTGGGTTGTCTACCACTAAAAAGATAGCATCTCGCCATTTTTTCCAGTCGTTACTTAATAATTTTTCGCCATTTCCATAAACTTGATTATTAACATTGGCAATAAAATCAAAAGTGATACTGGAGTTTTTTGGTGGGTCTTGCATAACTCCAGAAACTAGTAAATCTCTTTGCCGAGTAGGTTCTGGATAAATAGTAAGTGCTTTACCAATTGGATCTTCGTCACCAAAGTATTTTTTCGCCATTGATTCGGTCATCACAATTGACCCAGGGTCATCTAAATTCACCGTTCCTTTTAATAAAGGAAAGTCAAACCATCTCGTAAAATTAGCTTCGGTAAAAAGAATATTTTGGTAAAACGTTCGGTCTTCAAAATTGACCGCCGCTCCCCAATTATCAACGATAATCGCATCTTTAACGCCTGCTATATTATTTTTTGCTAGTTCGGCCAACGGCGCAGGAGCGACGCCATAAATATCTTGATTGCTAGATTTTACGGTTTCTATCCGAAATAATTTATCTGCCTTGGTGTGAAATTTATCGAAATCTGCATCAAATTTCCAGTTGAGGTAAGCTAATATACTAAGCGTAATCCCTAAGCCCAAACCAACTACATTTATCAAAACATAGTATTTATGATGCAAGAGATGTCTGGAAGCCGTTTTAAGGTAATTTCTGAACATGATGAGTGATTTGATAATTGGTATTAATGGAAATTATTGATAGCCTTATTTTAAAGCTCTACCAACACTTTACAACTTCAATGAATATACCAATTACCTAATCAATTGTTTGTCAGTTAATTATGAAATTTATTTTAAAAATGGTTCAAAAAAATCGTCCGAATTTGGACAAAGCTTGTTCAGAAGTGGACGGGATGAATTACCCAACAATTCGAGGCCATAATTCCGAATCAAGCGGGTCGCCTGCAACCAATTCAGGTGGAAACGACGGCATTTCTTGTAAACCTGCTCTTGGATGAAACACTACATCATCATTTTTATAGGAATATCTTTTAAGGAAAGAAACCATAAATTATGTCTAGCATTCAACGAAATTCAAATGGGAATTTTATTAACTTGCCATTATCTTCCAAGTTTTAATTTGCTACTTATGAAAAATGCTAAAACTCCATTGTTTATTAATTTAATTTTATCTCTCCTATTGTGTACCTGCCAATCTAAAGTAGAAAAACCGTCATCTGTTGATAGCCCCTCTGTCATTTTTTCTGCTGAACCCAATCAAGCATGGAAAAAAGCAGTCAATAATTCTACAAGTTCTTTAGCCGATTTATATTTTAAAAATGCTATTAAAATCTTTCCAAATGGAGCTATAATAGTTGGAAATAATGCGATTGATTCTTCCTATAAAAACCGTTCTTTTGTTATAGATTCTATTCAAGTTATTAAAAATGTTGTCGCCAATAAGAAGCGGGGAATTAACTATGAAATAGGTGTTTATTGGATAGGCAAGCAAGCCTATAAACATTTGATTATTTGGAATATCACCGATACTATCCAAAAAAGAGAACTTGAATTTATAGCGAAAAGTACCGCAAATCCTTCTGTTTTGGAGGAAATTAATTTAAGTAGAAAAAAATGGATTACGCTCTGCAATCAGCATGATGCAGCGCAATTGGTTGCCCAAGTTTATACGCCAAATGCTATTTATTATAATCATAAACCTGCCATCATAGGTCGAAAAGGTATCGCAGAAGAATATCAGTATATGAATCGGGAAAAATATTCCCTTCATTTAGAGCCGATTATTGTGGAAACAGTTACTTCAGGATTAGTTTTTGAAATTGGACAATGTACTGGTTCTTATAAAGGGAAATATATGATAATTTGGGAGAAACAAGAAGAAGGTGATTGGCAAGTTTTGATGGATTCTAATATATAATTTTTTCTTCCATGAAGGAAACCTAATCTGACTTCAAAGCTTTTATCGGATTCTCCATAGAAACGATAATAGATTGGTACCCAACCGTAAGCATAGCCAACAGCAGCGCGGCTAGTATACTAATAGCAAATGGGAACATAGTAATAGCCGTAGCATAGGCAAAATCTTGCAACCATAGTTGAACGATATAAAAGCCAATTGGAAGGGCAATTAACCCTGCAATCAAAACTAATTTCACAAAATCTTTAACCAGTAAATTGACCAAGGCAGTAATCGAAGCACCTAATACTTTTCGCACACCAATTTCCTTTGTTCGTTGAGCGACCATAAAAGAAGCCAATCCAAATAAACCTAGCATTGCAATTAATAAAGTCAACCCTGTGACATAGAATAGAATCCGCCCAAAGCTTTCATTTTCTTTATATTGCGTCGCAAATTTTTCATCTAAGAAACCAAAGCGAATCGGATAGCCCGGTTCAATTTTTGCCCATTCTTTTTTAATGGATTCAACGGTATTAACCAAATTAGTTGATTTTAATTTAAAGGCAACTTGTCGATAATTTTCCATATTCTTTCTAGAGGTCATCACCAAAGGCTCAATAGCTGTTTGCAGGCCACTAGAATGAAAATCTTTAACCACACCAATAATTTGCCAATATTGCTGGTCTCTCATTAATCTTACTTTTTGGCCGATAGGATTTTTGATATTATTAACTTTTATAAATCGCTCGTTTACGACATAAGCTGTCGATTCATCTGTTGCATAGTCTGTTGAGAAAAAACGCCCTTCTTTTAAGGTTAAATCTAAGGTTTTATCAAAATCGGCTGTCACGAATAATACATCTGCATTCGTATTTTGTTCCATACCATCTATATCAAGCGCATAGACACTACTATTTTCTCCTGGCAAAGTATTCGAAAAAGCAATGGATTGGATGGTTTCTATTTGTTCAAAATTAGCCCTTCTCTGTTCAAATTTTTCGGCAGCATCTGCATTATTTAGTTTAATGGTTAGGACCTGTTCCCCCTGAAAACCTAGATCTTGCTGCTGCATAAAGTCTACTTGTTGATAGACAAATAACATCAAAATAATCAAGGTAATCGCCACCGAAAATTGCGTTACGACTAAGCTTTTTCTAAAAAAATGCCCTTTTGTGGTACGCATTAGATTTCCTTTCAATACTTTGATGGGTGCAAAATTGGAGAGAAAAAAAGCTGGATAAATACCTGCTAATCCACCAATTAATAAACTCAAGCCGAATAAAGGAATGACGATGGATATAAAATCACCTGCAAAAAAACTTAATTCTCTATTCGTTATTTGTTGAAAAACGGGTAATAATAATTCGGATAATACCATAGCAATGACTAAAGCTATGACAGATTGGAGCATAGCTTCAGTTAAAAATTGTCCAATTAACTGCGATTTTTTAGCACCCGATACTTTTCGCATCCCCACTTCTTTCGCACGACCTGCTGCTTTGGCAGTCGCTAAATTCATATAATTAATACTGGCAATTAATAAGACAATAAATGCCAAAAAAACAAAGAGGTATATTTTATTAACTGCACCCGTTGAGGCATTAAAAGCAGCTATTTTACCAGAATGTAAATGAATATCTTTAATTGGTTGAAATTTCCATTTAGCAATATCCTTCTTCTCAGCAGGCAGATTATACGTGCGCATTTCCTTTTGGAAAATAGGCAATAAAAACTGGTCAGTTTGGGCGGAAATTTGCTCGATGTCTGCTGCTGCTGCTTTTTGTATATAAGTCGTCACTCTATTGGCTAACCACTGGGCAGGCACATAATTTTTATTGGATAAATAGACTTCGTGATTTAGGTGGGTATTTTTTGCTATTTTTTTCAAAACACCTGTAATTAAGTAATCCGTTTTGCCATCCAATTTCAAATATTCCCCAGTAGGATTAGTCGTTCCGAAAAACAAATTCGCTATTCTTTCTGAAATCACTATAGAGTGATTTTGCTGCAAAGCACTATTGGCATCGCCAGCGCTAAAAGGAAAAGCAAACACGCCAAAAAAAGAACTATCTACAATCGCCACATTTTGGAGATAAATGGATTTCTCTCCTTTAGAAACAAGCATTTCTTCTGCTAAAAATAGATTTGTCGCCTGCTCAATTCCAGCAATGTTGGTGGTTAAAGTAGTTGCTAAAGGTTGAGGAGAATAGACCCATCCTCCAACTTGCTGGTCGCTTTGTCGATAGACTCTATAGACCTGTTCTTGATTAGGTAGCCATTTCTCATAGCTTAACTCGTTTTTAATATATAGAATAGATAAAATCGCCACCACAAAACCAACTGCCAAACCAAAAATATTGATGAAGGCAATTGTTTTATGTTTGAAGAGATTTCGTAAGGCTATTTTAAGGTGGTTCGAAAACATAGTTGTTACTTAAGTAATTGATTATTTTACTATTAGAAGACCAACCCTTTTAATTTTGATGCTAGATACTAGTGGTTTGCGCAAGAAGTTAGCGGCAGTTAATATTCTTCAATTTCTTTC
>JAFMDF010000353.1 GCA_017857395.1 Bacteroidota bacterium
GAAAAAATCTTTATGCTCGAACTCCTCCAAGTTTTCAACATGTGTTCCATCCCCTAATAATATTTTAAATTTATCCATAAATGGGATAACCTCATGGGAAAAAACGGTTTTCTTACTCAAATCATCATTGGCTGCGAAATACCCTTCATTCGATATAGCATCATCAGGAATATAAACACTTGCCTCTTTGAACCAAACTTCAGCGTAATTTCCATCTGCATATTGTTTTTGCATATCTCCTCCATGAGTTTCAGCACCAGCACACCAGACTTTATTTACAATAGGGTCTTTTCCATTGGTTTGATTGTAAGCGCCTTGTTTAAAAAACAATCCCTCATCTGCATAAGCATTTGCTCGCTCTATTCCGTCTTGACCAATTGGCACAAACAAATTTTGAACTTGCTCAGGCATATCCGCCTTTGTGGCATATTCTGATTGGATTAAATTTTTTGTAAATGTTTTAGTTTCGTGCCCTTCACTCATGAATTTCAAACTCATTACTCCATTCTTCACTTCGACTTCATAACTCAATTCTTCTCCTAATTCAATCCCATTCTCAGGTTCTGGAGGAAAATCAGTTGGATTTGTTCCAATTACAGACATATCATAACCCCAAATCGGATAGGAATAATCCCATCTTCCAGAATTATCATCGCCTGCGGTATTGATTTCATAATTCCAAAAAACAGAACCTTTTTTATGCCCTGGAAATTTTTTATAAAATAATTTAAATGGTTCATTTTCATGTCCGTCGGCACTATGAATCTGACCAATGACCATAGAATAGGAAGCCGCTACACGAGCATCGCCCGTAGAAGAAACATTCATTACTTTGCAAGTAGCGGTCATTTTAGCCTCCGTCATTGGAGACCACTTTTTCGATTGCGCTAATTCGGTTCTTGTATTATTTGACGTTCCATGGGTATTCCCTGCATTGGGTGTTTTATAAACTACCCAATTCTGCTTGCCATCATTTTTAGTATAAAAGAAATCCTTATTTTCAAAATTGATTGGATAACCAACATTAGATCCATCTCCTAAAATCAATTTAAAATGATTGAAGAATGGAATAATGTCACTTGGGTAAGTAGTTTTTTGAGCTACTGTTTTATCAGTCACTTTATCTGTATTAGAACAGCCATTTAGTAGTAGAAAAATACTAAATAATAAAAAGACTGATAATAAGATGCTATTTTTTATATTCATTTTAATTCGTTTTTTCAATAATTACCATTACGTAAACTGTTACTTTCACTCAATCATGGAAATTTAGAAAAAGCTCTTAAGCGATTCAAATCTTGTTTTAAAGAGGCAATTACTTTTTCTGCTGGGATTGTTAATTTTCTAGCCCCATGGTTCGCTCCTCCCAAATCGTATTCAGCGTGTACCGAAATTGGTACTTTAATATTCAACTTTTGCAATAATTGAAAATATTTTTTGAAATCTACTGCTCCTTCTCCAATGGGGGTATTTTTCACCGTCCATCCACTTTCTTTTTGTATATAAGTAAAATCCTTTAAATCCAACGATTGAATATGAGGCTGTAATAATTTCAGCCCTACTTCCCAAGAATTTAACCCTTCTACCATCGCATGTCGAATATCATATTGACAACCCAGCCATTTCGGATTTAAATCTTTGATTAATAACCAAATATCCCAAACTGCTGCGCCTACACTAGTTCCTGCATGATTTTGGTAGTCACCACAAATCTTGTAATATTCATTCATTTGCTCCAGTTCTTTTAACTGAGGCTTAAAAGCTTCTATTTGTGTGGCAATAGGTTCGTTGTCTTTGTATTTCAACCAACCCATGCGATAATTCTTTATGCCTAAACTACTTGCTGTTTTTAATATTTTTTCGGTTGCAGGGTCTTGAATATTCGTGATGGTCGTCGTCATCATCTCTGCCTTTAGTCCCGCTTTCTGCATGGCAGCGACTGCTTTTGGCAAATCTCTTTCTACATTTTCTGGTAATACATGCCCTTTGCGTCTCACCGTTAAATCCAATCCATCAAAACCTATTTCTTTAGCGACTTTAGACATATTTTCATAATCCAACCATTGGAGATGTTTTGAAAATAAATAAATATCAGTAATCGATTCTTCTTTTTCAAAAGAAAAGGGTAGTGCCTTTTTTAGTGGACTCATTAGCCCAATTGTTCCTACTAATTTTAAGTAATTTCTTCTTTTCATAAACTTTGATTATCTTCTTAAAAACCAGTTCAGCTGGTAGCACTTCCGATAGCTATCGGAATTAGCCTGCCCTGTTCGGCAACCTTTAGGTTGGCACATTGCATTTAGTAGTTTTTTTCAATAAGTCAAGGTCTAAAGACCTTGGAACGAAACAGGATAAATCCTGTACTACCAGTTATCTAAAATTTTTCTATAACAGCAATAATACCATTATAAGAAATAATACAAGCAAAAATCAAAGCACTCGCCATCCCGATGTTTAAAACTATTCCCGCCTTATGTTCGCCCATCAATTCTTTTCTGTTAATTAAAATCATCATTCCGACAATCACCAACGGCAATATAAATACATTAAAGACTTGGGTTAAAATCTGTGCATTGATTGGATTGACACCCAAAACAGGAACGGTCAGGCCAATCAAACAAGCTATTCCAGTTAATACTTTAAATTGCGTTGATTTTAAATCTAACTCCCCTTTTTGGTAATCGGCAATTAGTAAAGGGGAGATCATCAAAATTGGAAAAATAGAAGATAACCCTGCTGCCAATGTTCCCATAAAAAAGATAACAATGGCAAATCTACCAGCAATCGGTTCTAACGTAGAAACCATATCTAATACTTTCGTCACCACTTTTCCTTCTTCGAAAAAGGCACCCATCGCTACTGCCATAATCGCCCCACTAATCATAAAAATGAGAATCGCTGCCCAAAGCGCATCTTTTTGTTGGTCTTTGAGGTTTTCTATTGTCCAGTTTTTACCTTGAATAAATAAAGGTCTGGATAAAAAAGTAGCGGCTGCCATAGTCGTTCCTACAAAAGCGGCTACCAACATTCTACCGCCTTCCACTTGCGGAATACTCGGAATCATTCCTTTCGCTACTGCGTCCATCGGTGGTAAAACCACAAAAAACGAGAGCAGAAAGGAAATCCCCATCAAGGATACAAAAATGATTAATATACTTTCAAAAAGGGTATAACTCCCCTTTAGTAATATCGTATACATCGTGCCGATTATCGCAACGGCTATCATTAAAACACCCAAATAGGAACTGCCTGCCAATGTTGGAAAAAACAAGACGAGTGTTTCAAAAATAGCATTGGAAGAAATACCTAAAATACCAATTAAAGAATTCCATTGTCCAAAAGTAACCCCTGCTATAATCAATAAACCAATCAGGTTGCCAAATTTCAAATGCTTTCTAAAACTGTATAAAGCGGTCTCTCCTGTCACTAAGTAATATCGGCCATAAGCCTCCATTAAAACCCAAGAAAATAAGCAACTAAAAAATAGTACCCATAATAATTGCATCCCATATTGACTACCTGCAACAACCATTGCAGTTACACTACCTGTACCAATGGTATAGCCGATGGCAAAAATGCCTGGGCCGATGCCTTGTAGATATTGGAAGAGCTTTTTCAATAGGAATATTTTTTTAAAAATCAAAAAATAGGATTACTGTCTCCAACGCATAAAAAAAACAGCAATTCCTATTTCCACTAGTTTAATGTATAAACCAAATATTTCTTTATGTAACTTAATGACTTATCACTAAATCATAATATTTTACCTTGGCAAAACTATCGTCATCTCTCGTTTGTAAATAATTACCTGCTTTGAAATAATTTTCAAAAACACCCCACTTTTCCATATGAATATCATCATAGACTACCGATTCTTCTTCATTCAGAATGACCTCTAATCTACCCTCAGAAACAATTACCTCTAAAGTAAATTTATCTGTTCCTACATTTTTTGAAAAATTATGCCCCTCATTATCTGTCCATGCATCTGTTTCTAGTATTTTTTTTGCGGAAGCATTTACATCTTTTAATTTCTTGGTTAACACTCTGATTTGCCCGTCCTTTTGCCAGTAAACTTTTAAAACTGGAGGTGCATTATTATCATTTTCACCAATCAAGTCTCTTTGTGCATTCGTCAGTCGTCCATGAATTTGCATAACCAGAGTTCGATGTGAAGTACTACCACTACGAGAAATTTCGGGAACAGCTAACGTTCCTTTCATTCGACCACCTTGCGCAAAAGTCCAATTCGTATTATTACTACCTGGCACCATTTGCTCTCTTAGTTCTGTTCGGGAATAAGAAGCATTGGCAGTAGCAGCACCGGGATAAGTATGAAAGACCAAAGCCCCATCCGTAGAATCATTGTACATAAATTCTTTCAACACTTCAACTTTAGCATAATCTAAAATCTCAGGTGGTTGCACTTCCGTAGGATTGCCTATCGGTAAGGTAACTTTCCAGTTATTCAAATCAATCTTAGGTAGAAAATAATCTACGCCTTCTACTAGAGTTGTAGTAGGCGTAGGTGTTTCTGGTTCTTCTTCCATTGGTGGAGGAGTTACTACTCCTGTTGGCTCTATTACTTCGTCTTTACAACTTATAAAAAGACATAAACCAATGGATAAAAACAGGGATAAAAACCGAAATGAATATTTTTGGAAGTTCATTCAACTATTTGATTAATTGTAAGTAATTGGTAGCACTCCCGATAGCTATCAGGATTTAGTCGTGCTGATTACCCTTAAGTTTTAAACGGGTAATTATGATTGATTTTATTATGGATTTGCAGGGTCTAATTCCCCCTTTGAAGGGGGAGAAAATCCTACAAATTGACAACATTTCTGCCTACATTGACGACTTTTCGTCTTGAAAAAGATATGAACAATACTGCTTAATGGCTTATTGTCAAATCGTAATATTTTACTTTGGCAAAACTATCTGATGCTTTTGATTGTAAATAATTCCCCGCTTTGAAGTAATTCTCAAAGACCCCCCATTTTTGCATATGGATATTATCAAAAACAACGGATTCATCTTCGTTTAAAATAACTTCTAATTTACCTTCGGAAGCAATCACTTCTAAAGTAAATTTTTCCTTTCCTACATTTGTTTTAAAATTATGCCCCTTATCATCCTTCCATGCACTCGTTTTTAATAGTTCTTTTTCGGAGGCATTTACATCTTTTAATTCTTTAGTTTTCACTCGGATTCTGCCACCCTTATCCCAATAAATTTTGAGCACAGGCGGCGCATTATTATCATCTTCTCCTATTAAATCTCTTTGTTCGTTGGTCAATCGGCCATGTATTTGCATAATAATCACTTTGGATGGTTTACCATTTTTTTCGGTAGAAACATCAGCTACAGCCAAAGTACCTTTCATTCGACCACCTTGGGCAAAAGTCCAATTGGTTTTATTGCTACCTGGTACCATTTGTTCTCTTAATTCTGTTCTAGAATAAGAAGAATTTCTAGTAGAAGCACCAGGATGCGTATAAAAAACCAAAGAGCCGTCGGTAGAATCGTTGTACATAAAATCTTTTAGCACATCCACATTAGGATAATCTAATATTGCAGGAGGTTTTATTTCACTAGGCTTCCCAATTGGCAAGGTTACTTTCCAATTATTTAGGTCAATCTTCGGCAAAAAATAATCAACTCCTTCTACTGGTTTAGCTTCTTCAGGAGATGAAATAAGAGACCGACTTGCTCCTCCACACCCAATCCCAATAAATATAACTGTAGCAATTAAAAAGGAATAAAAACTAGACCGTCCAAATCTAAAGCCTGGGTGGTTTTTAATTTTAAACAAATGTTTAGTCATTATTATATTGGTGAATAAAAAATCAACAAGGTGACCAAAAGTATAGTCACCTTGCGAATTTTATTTATCTAATAAAAAATTAAAGCGTAGTAATTGAAAAATCATCTACTCTAGACTCTACCCCTTCATTGGTGAAAAGGATAGATATCTCTGTATTGCTTCCTGAATTGAACTCTAGACTTTCCATAATATAAACATTAGCATCTGTCTGATCATTTACAGTAACTGAAGTAATCGTGGCTTCAGATACTTGAGACAAATCAGTCAAAGTAGCACCAGTACCATCTAAAATAGATACCGTTAAACTTCCCGCAGGATCCGTTTTCATAGTGTAGAAAAAGGAAACTCTATACTTCGTATTAGGTTCCACCTGTATTGTTTGTAATCCGACACGATCACCACCAGAAGGTAATTTCGCTGCTTGGGATCCACTATTCGTTGGACTTGAGGTAATCTGGATAACCCCTCCTAAATCATTTTTCCAAGCGTCTCGGCCATCACCTGTTCCATCAGCTAAGGTATTATCTTCAAAGCTAGGTTGAAGCACCATTGGCATGAAAGCTGCTGAAGCTGCTATTGAAAAATCGTCTAATCTAGTCTCTACCCCTGCATTGGTGAAAAAGATAGCTATTTCTGTATTACTTCCTGAATTGAACGTTATAGTTTCCGTGATATAAGCATTTGCATCCGTCTGATCATTTACTGAAATTGAATTAATCGTAGCTGCAGCAACTTCAGATATATCGTTCAATGTCCTACCATCTAAAATAGACACCGTTAAACTTCCTTCAGGACTCGTTTTCATCGTGTAATTAAAACTAACGGTATATTGCGTATTAGGTGACACCGTAACTAATTGGTAACCGATTCGATCACCACCAGAAGGTAACTTAGCCGCTTGAGAACCAGTTACTGTTGGGCCTGAGGTAATCTGAATAACCCCTCCTAATGTACTATTTTTCCAAGAATCCCGACCGTCGCCTGTTCCATCAGGTAAAGTGTTATCTTCAAAACTAGGTTGAGCAATCATTGGCAATTCTGAAACTTCTATTGAAAAGTCGTCTAATCTAGTCTCTACCCCTGCATTTGAGAAGAAGATGGCTACCTCTGACCTAGCTCCTGAACTGAAAGTTACACTTTCCGTGACATAAGCATTGGCATCCGTCTGATCATTTACGGTCTTTGAAGCAAGCGTAGCTCCAGCAACTTCAGATATATCATTCAAAGTAGAACCATCTAAAATAGACACCGTTAAACTTCCTTCAGGACTCGTTTTCATCGTGTAATTAAACGTAACGGTATATTGCCTATTAGGCTCCACCATCACTCTTTGATAACCGATACGAGAACCATCACTAGGTAACTTAGCCGCTTGAGACCCACTTACTGTTGGTCCTGAAGTAATCTGGATAACCCCTCCTAATGCGCTATTTTTCCAACAATCACGACCATCTAACTTCGAACCACAAGCTGCTGCTGAAGGATCATTATCTTCAAAACTAGCTTCACTAATTGTTGCGATGAATCCTTGTGAAATGGTTACAGCAAATTCCTTCGAATCTTGAAGGCCAGTTATACTTGTGGAAGTCAAGATTACGTTATAAATGCCATCTTCACGGTAAGTATGTGAAGCACTCATTCCTGTAAATTGAAAACCGTCTCCAAATTCCCACAATAGCTCTACAGCACCTATGGAAGCATCTGTGAAATGGACAGTCCGATAATCCTCTGGATCTATCTCCCAGCTACAATCAACGGTAACTGGTGCTTGTATATCAACGCCCTTTTCTAAAGTATTCGTCAAACCATTATCGCTTGTCACTTCAAGTGTAACCGTATACGCGTCAGGTGTACCATAAACATGGGTTGGAGATTCCTCTGTAGAAGTGTTTCCATCGCCAAAATCCCATAGGTAGGTCGAACCGTTCTTGGATGTATTAGTAAAGGTATACTCTAAGAAATTCTCGGCACTCTGTGCTACATCAAATCCTGCTGACGGAGGTACTGCACCTTCTGCTCCAATTTCAATGGAGAAATTATCTAATCTAGCTTCAACTGGTCCATTAAAGAAGTAAATTCCAATCTTATCATTGGCGCCAGAATTAAAAGATAATTTTTGTTCTAAATATTCGTCAGGATTCGATGTGTCATTTACGGTTACGGAAGCGATTGTTCCAGCAGCAGCTTCTTCCCGAGTGGTAATTGGTCCATTTTCTGTTACCCCTACTATAGATACCGTTACAAAAGGGTCAGATGAACCTTGTAGCATCGTGTACCAAAATCTCAGGTCGTAATTCGTTTCCATTTCTACCACAATTTCTTGATACCCAACACGAGTTTCGTCAGCAGGTAACTTTGCACCTTGATCTCCAAAGGTTACTGGGCTACCTGTAATCTGAATAACACCCCCGATGCTTGTTCTCCAAGAATCCCGTCCATCACCACTACCATCGGGTAAGGTCTTATCTTCAAAACCTGGTTCCTGAATAATTGGCTGAAATGGCCCTTCCACCACCTGAACCTGCATAGTTATCACACTTGTTTCTCCCCTTCCATCACTAGCAGTTAATGTTACTGGATAAGTACCTTCTCCTGCCTCAAAGGTATAGACAGGGTCTTGTTCACTTGATGTATTTCCACCTCCAAAATCCCATGCGAAGGTAGTAGATTCAAAGGAAAGGTTATTGAATTTAACCGTTTTAAAATCCTCTGCTGTAGAAGCATAAGAAAAATTAGCAGACGGTAAATTAGTGTCAGGTATCGAGTTTGATTCTGGTAAGTCAAACTCAAAAGCTTTTTGACAACTATTAAAAGCTAAAGCTGTGATAGCCAAGCAAAAGACCAGTATAGTTGTTTTAATAAAATTAAATTTATTTTGCATTTTATATTTTTTTATTTCCAAAGTAGCTTAGACCTCTGGTCTGAGTAGGATATATCAAGCCTACTCAGACCAGAGGTCTAAGCTACTTTTTACATTTTTTTAATAGCCAGGATTTTGGCTCAATAGCCCCCTACTTAAATTAATTTCTCTTGCTGGGATTGGTAATAATAATTGTCTAGCATTATAACTAGAGTATCCCATTTCAGCAGCATGAGCACTTAATACGTCATCAGCAACTCCG
>JAFMDF010000354.1 GCA_017857395.1 Bacteroidota bacterium
CAACTGAATTGTATATGCCGTTGCTGCGCAGCGACATATACAATACTTAGTGTTGCCAGTAATTAGGGATATGAAAATAAATCGAAAAATCTGTCATATTTTGATAACTCTTGTCACTAATATAAGTAGAGAGTTAAATAGAAAAAATGCAAAAATTCACAATAAATACGTTTGAACAGATAGTTGAGGAAAATAAAGGGAAAATTTACAGAATTTGTAAAATATATGCGATTTCACCCCTAGAGCCTCAAGATCTTTTCCAAGAAGTTCTATATTCCATTTGGAAATCCATGATGACATTTAAAGGCAATTCAAATATCAACACTTGGATTTATAGAATTACATTCAATGTATGTCTTCGGTCTAAACAAAAGTTAGAGAAAAATAATTTTAAGACAGTTCATTTAGAATCTATTCAATTTGTCCCTGTTGATATACCTCTTGATAGGACACAACAAGCGAAGCACAAAGCACTTACTTCTTGTATATCTTCATTGAACGAAACCGATAAATCAATTATCATTCTTTATTTAGAAGAATTGAAATATAAAGAAATTGCAGAAATAACTGGAATGACAGAGAATCATATAGCAGTGAAAATGAAAAGAATAAAAAAAACCTTATTGAATTGTATAACAAATAAACTATAATATTATGTGGAATAATAAACAAAAAGACATTTGGAAAGACATATATGATACGTGGAATAAACAACCTCAATCTGAAAGAATTAATATTCAAGTATCAAAATTGGTAGATGAATTTAAAAGCAAAATAAGTCAGTTCGAAAAAGACTCAATCAATAAAGATCTGGCTTTTATAAATTCTTCTGTATCTAACTTTGAAAAGGAATCAATTAAAAAAGATATAAACCTTTTTACCACATTATTAAAAAAAATAATATCTAAGCTGAAGAAAAAGAAATAAAACTACTGGCAATTAGGGCGAACGAAAAGTCGTTTTCATAATATGTAATCAACTGATAAAAGTTGAAAATTTTTGAAATATTGGTTTGAAGATGAAATCTTCAAACATCGGCACCATCGTAAATAACTGATTATCAGCATCATTTTTCTTAGCCTGACGGCTATAGATGCAATCTTCAAACATCGACTACCAATTTTTTCAATGAGTTATATATTAAAATTTTTACTTTTCGTTCGCCCTAATTCTGTAAATAAAACACTTGGAAAAAATAATTCTTTATGTACAAGAAATCAATGGGAATTTTAGATAACCCGTTTTTCATTTTTGTAATGGTCCTTTTCATTACAGCTTGCACTCCGAAAGAGGAAATCAAAATAACACCTCCCATCGAAAGCGATCCAGATGAGGTGGAAGTCCCTCCTGTTGTAGAAATGAATCCAGCGGCAATAACTTGGGAGAACTGGTATTTATCTGTACCTATAGATAGAGGAAATGGGAAAGCCACTTCTATCAATTATCAAGATATTATCGATGACAACCTAACAACTGAAGCATCTAAATATTTCTATAAAAACAATGATGGTAGTTACACTATGTGGACTAAATTCACAGGGTTTACCACCTCTGGTTTATCACAACTAGGGGAGAAATATTGCCGTACGGAACTTAGAGAATATTGGAGGGGTAACCAAGACACCAATGACAATTGGCCGATGTCTACTGGCGTCCATATTCTTGAATCCACCATGCAGGTTGATTTTGTCGAAGGGAACGGTCGGACAATCGTAGCACAGATTCATGGAAAAGAATCAGCAGGAATCAGCGGTAATCCAGCAACGGTAAAAATTCGATGGAATAGTGGAATGATACAGATAGATCATTATACGAAACCAAATGAAGGCGACCCTTGGACGAGTAAATACGATAAAAAAGTTGACTTTGGAAGGGTAGATAATGAGCTATTCACTTTCAAAATTAAAATTGAAGAAGGCAAATTATTTTGTGCGCTAGTCTGTGAAGAAAAAGAATTAAATATTGATTATACTGAAATATATGACTATGTAGGAAATGGTTATATTCATGAAAATTACTTTAAAACGGGGAATTATTTTGGTTGGAATGATGATTATGATAAAGCCGCACAAGTCGTACTGCATAAAGTGCTGACAGAACATAGATAATTATAAAGATTTTGCAAGTTGTTTAATAATTAAAGCTGCAAAATGAAATTAATTAAAAAAAAGAAAGTGAAAGGCTAGTAAAGCATCTATTTTTAGTAGTCTTATGCGGTCGGGCGAAAATAGACGCAAACCGTAAACTAGGTTCTTACAATCAAACTAATGGAAAATCTCCCGAAGTAAATAAGAACTAGTGTTCTGGTGCTGAGACACATGGCGGTGATATCTAAAAACAATATGAAGATGGAAACTACGCTGAAGTTTGGTTTAAAGCTGCAAGTATATATGTAAGTGATGAGGCCGTGTCCAATGAAGGCTATTTCACTAAAATGATTAATTCAATATTTTAGCCTTCTTAGAAATGTACGATGCATAACCATATATATGAAGTCATACTTCTCATTCGGTCAGTTCGTTTCATCAGCAAACCCTTTGGTATAATGTAACAAAACGTCTTTTAACACTTTTAAAATAAATCTAATTAATGTACATTACTGGTTTATCTAAAGGTGAAATTATGAAAGATAATAAAATGTTAAATTATATTAAAGCCGTATTAGAAAATATGCCAACTGACTGGTTGAGTTTAACAACTCATCGACTAGATATTTATGAGGAGAAATTGGCCAAAATTCAATTCTTAGAACAGTTTGAAAGCTTATTTAAGGACAATAATTGGGAATCATCGGCACTCAATGAATTACCCACTGCTTTTGATTATATTCGATTAGGTCATCCATTATCTTGTATACTAGAATGGGTAATTGCTAACTTGCACCATCTAAACGCCAAAAATGTAATAAGTTTTTCTTCAAAGACGATTCCCATTTTGGCAATTCTAAGAAAAAATTTATTAGCTAATAAAAGTACCCAAATTATTTATACTGGTGAATTACCAGCGTTTTTTGATGTTGAAATATTAAAGCATGTTTATGGTTATCAATTTGAGTTAAAGCATGTTGAGGAAATACCAGCTATTTCCGTGTTTGACGGCAGTACCATTTTTATTTCACAACAAGATGAAATATCTAATAGCGGTTTCAACCCCATCCCACTAGCTAACGGGATTGACTTTTTTATCAATGTTCATGCCCAGCTTGGAAGTGTTTTATTAGTAAATGGTGAACAAAATGAGCAGTATATCTCAGAAATTCAGCATGTCCGAAGAAGAGAGACTATTGCAATGACACCAGCGAATTGTCTTACTGCTTTAAAATTGTTAATAGCGCAACCTTCTTTTGAGAACCAGAAAAGTAAGGTCGAGACAAACAAAACATTGGTCTTAGATTTAATTAAAGCTATTACTGGTACAAATACAACGGCACTATTGGGTTCTAGTGGACTATCTATTCAATATGCGATTATGATGGGGTTAATTCACGATGCATTAGAAAAGCATAAAGGAAAGGCTATTAAATTTGTTGTGCCTCCAAATTGTTATGGTGGAACAAATGACCAAGCCAGACGAGTTGCTGCTTGCATTGATAATGTTGAAGTGGTGGATTTACCAGTTGATGGGGATAATGATATGGTTCAAAGTATTGAGATAGTTTTAGATAAAATTGCTAACGAAGATGCGATTCCTTACATAATCGCTGAAATCCCAACAAACCCTAGAGTTGAAGTTCCAGAATTGATAAAATTAAAGGCTGTTTTAAGTAAAAAGCGTAAAACCGCAACTGGTGGAATTGCTATCGACCCAGTTTTTATTTTAGATCAAACATTTTGTCCGAATGTACCCTTTTTAGGGGAAGGTGAAATACTCTCAACGGTTAGGACCATTTCGTATGTTAGTGGATCGAAATTTCCAAGTGGCGGGCTATGTACTGCTGGCTACTGTGTCGTAAATAAAAAAACGGAAGCTTTGATGGAAAAAATAGAAAAACATCTAAGACTTTGTGATAACGAGGCTACAAATCTTCAAGTTGAAATATTAGCAAAGCAATTACCTTCAATGAATCAAAGAATTCAGAAGGCGTATAAGAATACACGCGAATTTGTAAATTTTATCCACGATACTTTACCAACTGCAAAAATCAATTTTGTTTCCCAAGAATTGGCAAAACAAGGATTTACCCCATCCGTGTTCTCCTTAGATTTGCCCACTAAAGGTACTACAGCCGAAGAAAAAGAAGCCTATAAAAGAGCGTTAAATTATAAATTAATCAATTTAATGATTAAAGAAATTCCCAATGAAAGTAAGTTCTGCGTGAGCTATGGGCAGTTAAAGGGATGTTATTGGACGATACCTGCAACTTCTACTCAAGGGACGACTAAAGAAGGCGATAAAGATTATATTGTCCGTGTCTCTCTTTCTCCTAACATGGATGTTGAACTTCATAAAAAAGTCTTTTTAAATTTTGTTGGAACAATTTGACCGCAATTTTAAAGTGAAAAACAAAAATGTCAGCACCTAAAATAGAAAATATTCCTATTAATGACAAAAGCCTTCAAAAGGAATGGATAAGATTTGAAAAAAATAGATTTAAGAATTTTGCTGCAAAGGACTACAAGAATAATCTGTGTATACTTTTAATTTTATGGGTATTTCGGCAAATGTGAATGTATTGTAGTTGTACCTAATGTGGGACATGATTACCGAAAATGCGAGGTGCTGAGGGCGTCTATTTATAGGAAAGTCAAAAAGAATAGAGGAATAATCGTTGATACATTGTTAATTATGATTTATGGTTAATGATGAGCCTGATTTTGAATACAGCAATTAAAAAAGCAGGAATAAATAGATAACAATCCCTATATTAGAGCAAAATTTTTATTGCGTATTAAAATCTTACCAATATGGGCGAATCAATTATTCTAAAAAAAAGCATGTTATTAAGCGGTTTAACCCTACTTATTTTGGGCTTTATTAGCATGTCTTTTACGAATTTATTTGAAAAGAAAACGATTGAAGAACCAGCTACTTTAATTACTGATTTTAGCGATTTAACGATGTGCGCACCGATTACTCGATTTAATATTTCGATGGCAGATATTCCAAAGGCAACTCGACCCTTAGCACCTAAATTGGATACAAAATGGCAAACCAATTTAAAAATAACTTCAACGTCCGAAGAAGCGAAGATTTTTTTTAATCAAGGACTTTTTTACCTCTATGCCTTTAATCATGCAGAGGCAGATAGGTCTTTCAAAGAAGCGATTCGGTTAGACCCTGATTGTGCGATGTGTCATTGGGGAGTAGGTTTGGGCTTAGGGCCAAATATTAATATGCCGATGGCAGCAGCGAATAATGCCGAAGCTTATGAATTTAGTCAGAAGGCTTTAGCGTTAAGTACGAATAACACTAAAATTGAAAAAGCACTCATCAATGCTTTGATTACAAGATATACTGCAAATCCGCCTGAAGACCGTTCTGGTTTGGATTCCATTTATGCAGACGAAATGCGATTCGTTTCTCAACGATACCGAGAAGAAATGGATGTAGCGACCCTTTTTGTAGAATCTTTGATGGATTGTATGCCATGGGAATATTGGCTGCCAGATGGTCAACCTAAATCAAGAACAAGAGAAGCCTTAGCTGTTTTAGACTATATCGCAGAAAAAGAACCCAATCATCCTGGCGCGAATCATTATTATATCCATGCAGCAGAGGCAGTTCATCCAGATTTAGCAACGGCTAGTGCGGATAAATTAACGGACATGGACTTACAATCTGGACATTTAGTCCACATGCCTTCCCATATTTATATTAGAACGGGGCGATATAATGATGCGTCGGTAGTGAATCAAAAGGCCATGCTAGTTGATGAGGATTATATCGAACGTTGCAATATTCAAGGCATCTATCCTGCGGCTTATTATCCACATAATATTCATTTTTTATGGTTTGCTTCTAGTATGGAAGGGCGAAGTGAAGTATCCATAGCCGCCGCTAGGAAATTGGTCACGAAAACACCTAAATCAATGGTGGAAGTCGTGCCAAGATTAGAAAGATATTTCACGATGCCTTATTTTTCTTTGATTCGTTTTGGAAAATGGGACCAAGTATTAAATGAACCTAAACCTGAGGAAGATTTAATTTATGCCACCACGATGTGGCATTTTGCTAGAGGGATGGCTTTTGCGAATAAAGGCAAAATTAAAAAGGCCAAAAAGGCATTAAAGTTAGTGGCAGCAGGGGAAACGAATGCCGCTTTGATAGCGGTGGAAAAGCCCAATTTTCCAACGACTCAATTGGTTAAAATGGCGACATTGGTCTTAGAAGGAGAAATAGCAGGACAGAAAGGAAAGCACGCCGATAAAGTGACGTATCTTCAAGAAGCCGTGACGATTCAAGATGGTTTACGTTATAGCGAACCTCCTCATTTTTATTTTCCTGTTAGACAAGCCTTAGGCGCTGCATTATTAGATGCCAATAAAGTGGCGGAAGCGGAACTGATATTTAAAGAAGATTTGGCTAAGTTTCCTAACAATGGTTGGTCTTTATTTGGGTTGCATCAAAGTTTGGTAGAACAAAATAAGACGGAAGAAGCTAAAATGATTAAAAAGGAATTTGATATGGCGTGGACGAAAGCAGATGTTTTATTGAAACAGGCGGTTATGTAGGAATTAGAGCATTAGATGAAAAATTGATATATCCGTGTCTCTTTATTAATCTGTGTGAATGATTTTATACCACGGATTAATAAAGGGACACGGATATTAGACAAAATTGTAATTTTTATTTTATCAGCCTATTTCCTTTATCTTTTTATGACCTTTCCAGCTCTTTCTTTCTTTAGTTAATTCCTTAAGTGCTTTATCATTAATGTATTCGCTTATTCATCCTTCAAGAAATGGGAAGGATTGCTAACAGCCGCCGTATAAATATGCTTAGCTAGACTTATCATTAACATTAAACAAATACTGCCAATTGTTAAGATAAAAGGTAAAACACCAATAGTTGAACTAGGAGACAGTACACTATTTAATAAGCCTTTGATAATAAAAAAAGCAAGCGGTAAACCAATAATAGTCGAAACAAGAAAGGGTAGAAAAAATTCTTTGTTGATTAAATAACTAATATGAAAGAAGCTAGCACCCAACACTTTCCGAATGCTTAATTCTTTCATTTTCCGATTTAATAAAAGCATAGCTAAACCAAAAAAGCCAATAATAGAAATCAATACGGTCATAAAAGCAGTCGCAGACATAATAGAATTGGTTTGACGGTATTTTTCAAAATACCAGAAAAATGCTTCATCTTGGAAGGAATAATTATAAGGACTATGTGGATAGAGTTTTTTCCAGCTATTGACCAAGGCTTTTGCGGTTGATTCGGCTGTACCCGATTGACTACGGATGCTAACAAATTGCAAATCTGCTGCTGTTGCCATTTGTAAAACCATAGGTTTTATTTTAAAAAAGAAATCTTCTGCATGAAAATCTTGGACTTCTCCAATAACATGATAATTTTTAGTACCAATTTTAAAATTTTGCCCTTCTGCCTGTTCCCAATTCATGGTTTTTCGAAAGGCTTCATTTACTAGGACAGATTGCTCGGATTCTGCTTCTAAATTTTTGTTAAAATCCCGACCATCTAATAAAGTCATGCCTAAAGTAGCCAAGTAATTATCGGCTATTTTCATACTTTGTACATCATACGTTTCTCCTTCAATTTCTACTTTTAAGGGCGCTAAGTTTTGTCCCAATTGTTCTCGACTTCCAGTTACTGCCAGTACATTTGGATTATTTTGAACATCGTTTTTAAATTGTTCAAAATCGGTTGCATCTTCCAAAGGAATAACAGTAAGGTCATGTTGTTGATAGCCCCAATCTCTTTCCTTTTGTTCTTTAGAATCTAGTAAGACAACAAAGGTGGAAAACACAGTTATGATGGTTAGAATCAATTGAGTGCTAATCAGCACCTTACGGAAACCGTTTTTAGTTCCTATTTTAAATTCTTTTTTTAAAATTGCATTAGGTGAAAATTTAGAAATATACAAAGCGGGATAGCCTGCACCGCCCAAGGCTGTGATTAAAACAAGCCCAAGCACGAATAACCAAAGAAGTGGTTGCTTGACAAAGGATAAACTAAGGGTAATACCTCCGAGCATATTATTGAACCAAGGTATGAAAAAAGTATGTGCTAAGAAAACACCTATAGTCAAAGAAAAAAGACAGATTAAAACATTTTCAGTAATAAATTGCCAAATAATTTGTTGGCGATTACTGCCCATTACTTTTCTGACACTAATTTCTTTTAGTCGAGTAGTGGCTGCGGCTAAAGTGATGTTGATGTAATTAAAACAAACCAATAAAAGTAAAATAATGGCAATAGCAATTAAAAAATAAATAGCTACTTTTTCTGTATAGCCGAACTGAGAATTTCGGACATTAGCACTATGGAGAATAATGTTTTTAAGAGGTTGGAAATGTAAACCAACCATATTCCAATCTTCATTGGCTTCATTGACTCTATTTAAGTAAGGGGCTTCCCGAGCTTTGATGTCCGTTATCAATTCGGGTGTATGTGCTTGCACAAAAGTGATAGAAGTTGTCGCTGTCCAATCTTCCATTTTTTCCATTAAGACTTTTTGCCGTTGATAAGGAATCATCAGGCTACAAGAAAAAGTAGCATTCTCAGGTGTTTTATCTAACACACCTTTAATAATAAAACGCTCTATTATTTCTTTTCCTTTGTGATTGAATCGAATGCTCAATGCTTCTCCAATAGGATTTTTACTACCAAAGTATTTTTCTGCAGTAAATTTGCTTAAAACAATGCCTTCTGGATGAACAAAATTTTCCTTATTGCCCCATTTAATAGGGAAATCAAATAAATCAAAGAAGCTAGTGGTTTACGCATGAAGTTCTAAATAGTATTTATTGTAACTTTGCGGTT
>JAFMDF010000355.1 GCA_017857395.1 Bacteroidota bacterium
GTTTTGCTTTGTAACCTTTGGTTACCTAAAGTTTTATTGTCCAAAGTCTAAAATACATAATGGGTTGACCTGCTTCTTTTTCAAACCGAATCTTAAACAGACGAGTCATACCCATTAATTTAAATTCGTTATTGGAAATAGGTTGCAACCAAGTATCAGGAGATTCAAAATTAGCGTACCAAAGCGTATCATTTTTAAGGTATACTTTTCGATTATAACCGATGTCCTCATTGAAATAATTAGCACAATAACTTTGCAGTTGCTTCGTAGCTATTTTTAGGGTAGGAGTAGCTGAACTAGCTGCTTTATCAGTTGATGGAATTATTTTCGCAGTAGGTCTTTCAAAAAATTGGGTGGCGGTTTGAAAAGCTTTTTGTGGCGCACTAATGTCGGAATTATTGCTCAAAGTAATGATAGATAAATCGTCTTCATAAAATCGTAAAAACATAGCCGTTGACCCTTGCCAATAACCGTTATGACCAATCATAGCGTGATTCCAGAAAGGACCATCTTCTAAGCCTACTGCATAAGACATTGTATCTCCATGCGTAGTGATACCTTGCGTAGCTAATTGTTTCATAAAGTCAGGATTACCAATTTTAGATTGTTCAAAATTGGCCATCCATTTAAGGAAATCTTCGACATTCGTTTGTACTTGCATAGCACCTGGCGTAACAAAATTAAAGGGGTGGACCATTCGATAGCCCATACTATCCTTTTCATAAGCAATCGCTCTATTTTTGATAACTTTACCTTTGGTATCTAAATAGAAAGTATTGGTCATACCGATTGGGTCAAATATGTTTTCTTTAGCAAATTCAGCGATGGTTTGACCACTTATCTGTTCTACTATTGCTGCTAAAACTAGATAGCCAGTATTCGTATATCTATAATCTGACCCTGGGGAAATAGTTAGTTTTTTTTGCCTTTTGATTAAATCAATTCCATCTTTAGCCGTAAAAGCCATGTCCACCTGTTGACCTTTCATCTTTATCATTTCTAAATAATCCCGTAAACCACTTGAATGATGCAAGCATTGCCGAATAGTTGGTTGCCCTTTAGCGTATTTTGGAAAGTCGGTTAAGTATTTTTGAATAGGGTCATCTAAAGACAATTTGCCTTGATTCTCTAATAGCAAGATACAAGTACCTGTAAAGTGCATAGACAAAGCGCCAAGTTCAAAAATGGATTTTGTCGTAATAGGGATGTCGTAATCTAAATTGGCCAACCCAAAACCTTTTTGATAAATAATTTCTCCTTTATGAAGGACACCAATAGCTGCCCCCGGTTCGTTTTTGATGTCCTTAAAAAGTTGGTCAATTTCTTGGGGAATGGATAGGTTTGTATTATCCTGAGCAGTTCCGTAAAGGGCGAATACGCTCATTAATAAGAGCAAAGCCAATTTCCTGAAAGTATAAATCGTCAACATCATTTCAATTTTTTTGAATTAAAAATTTTGAAGCAATGATACTGTTCTACAACCAGAAAAGGGGATTTCTTTATAATCTAGGAGTGCAAGATTATAATTTTGGACTAAATAGACTGATTTTAGGAGACTTTTTGGCGTTTATATTTAGCGGGCGTAGTACCTGCCAATTTTTTAAAGGTAGAATAAAAAGAAGATTTAGAATTAAACCCACATTCATAACCGATAGCTTCTAAGGTATAATTTTCATTGGTTAGTAATTGTGCTTTAGCTTCATCGACTCGGTATTCATTAATGTATAAAGAAAAACTTTTATCTAAATTTTCATTGATTAACTGAGATAAGCGATGCGGTAAAATATTTAATTTTTGAGCGACATCGGGTAATTTTAGATTGGGATTTTTGTATAATTTTTCTTCCTGCATAACCGCTGCTAATTGCTTAGTCAAGATACTCACTTCTTTAGCTTCAATTTTTTTATCTCCATATTTAGCGGGTAATTTAAATAGAATAACATCCTTTTTTTTATTAAAAACGATTAATAAAACCAATAGATAAAGGATAAAAGTAAAAGAAACTGCCCCTGTAATATAGGAAGTATAAGCGCAGGCATTATATACTACATAAATGATGAGATTTCCTACGAAAACACTGATTAACCATATTTCAACACTATTCAATTTGTCCTGTCTTTGTCGAAATTGACGGTATACTTTTGCCATTAAAAAACTGGAAGCTATCAAATAACCTAACCATTCCAAATAGATAATGTCAATAATATAATGCTGCCATAAAGGGCGGTAATCTTGCCAAGGAAATAGGTAACTAACGATAAGAATTGCAGGAACTAAAACCGCTAAGTGATACTTCCATTTTTGCTGATGATTTTCTTCTGGAACGATAACCGATTTTAAATAAAAATATAAGGCTGGCCCAATCAAAGCGCAAGCAATTAGTCCAATATGGATGTAGACGCCTGCTAAATCATCATTAAAATAAAAGAAGACTGATTTTCCAATCCGAATGCTTAAAGTCAATAATAAAGCCCCTAAAAAGTAATTAGAAACATGTCTAGGTTCGGCATAAAATAGAAAATATAAACCCATTAAAATGCCATTAAAAGCACCTAAAGCACTAAAGAAAAATAACAGTTCATTACTAACTTCCATCAAAAAAATAAGGTTAACAACTGGGTGATTTCAAATATAGTCCGAAAATAACCTATCCTTTGGAGAAATCAAAATGAAACTCAGAAAATATCTTTTGAAAATTTATTACTGTTTTGTAATTTTAATTTACTCAGATTAAATTATCTGATTAATTATTTTCCGTTTTTTATTCGAATAATTTGTCCATTTACTTCGTCTGTCAAGATGTATAATTGACCATCAGGACTTTGAACTGCCTTCCTAGTTCGATGCCGTTCATCCACAAATAATTCCTCTACACTTTTAATGCTATTATCTTCAATGACCAATCGCCAAAAATTACCACGAGATAAGCCAGGTACAATCAAATTATTTTTCCATTGAGGAAATTCCGTTCCTGTATAAAAAGTCAATCCTGTAGGTGCAATCGTTTTATACCAAGACCAAAGCGGCATCGTAAATTCTCTATCCATTTTAGGCGGCACATAACCGCCTCTATATTTACCCGTACTGACAATTGGCCAGCCATAATTAGCCCCATATTCCAATAAGTTTAATTCATCTCCTTGAATAGTGCCATGTTCCGAAAACCAAATATCACCTGTTCGTGGGTCGATTGCCATTCCTTGAGATGCCCGAATTCCTGCGGCATATATGCCTTTTACTGCATCTGCTCCAAAATCTGGATTATCAGTTGGAATACTGCCATCGGGATTTAGGCGATAAATTTTTCCCCGCATATCCGTCAAGTCTTGAGCGATTGGAACTTCGGGCTGTAAAGCATCGCCGAACAATCGTTCACCAACAGTAATGTATAATTTTTTATCATTACCAAACTGCATCCCACCACCAAAATGAAAAAGTCCATCTGCGTAGGGCAGGGCAACTAATAAAGGCTGTATATCTGATAACTGATTATTGGTCAATTTAGCACGGATAACTTTAGTTGCATATTTTTTTTCTTTTTCAGCAACATAAGACACGTAAACCCATTGATTTTTATCAAAATCGGGGTCTAATCTCACCTCTAAAATTCCCGCATTATAGCGCCCCTTAAACCCATTGGTGCCAGTTGGATAAGTGCCTAAAGGATAATTTTTAGCTATGACCACTAAACTATCCGCTACATCTGTTGGAAATCCTTGAATAATTGTTTTTGTTTTGGTACTTAAATTGACTTTTAATAAATCTCCGTCTTTTTCGGCTACTAATGCTTCTGTTGAAGATAAAAAGGCCATACTCCAAGGGCGTTTTAAGCCATCCATGACGGTTTCTTTAGTTGGCTTTGTAACTGAAGTAGAGCTGGTCTTTTTTTTACTTAATTGTTCATATTGACAAGTAATGAAAACGAGTGCCAGCAAAAAATTGAGTGCTATAATTTTTGTTAAATTGGACATATTTAGATTTTTTGATGCTTTTTAATAGGTACCGACGACTTCATTCGTCGGTACAGTTTTTCCGCTAGTAATTTGCTGTTGCCTTCGAATCTAATTTAGGAATTACCAACATATCATATCTTGTAAACATCCTATACAATCCATCAGTTATGATATAATTTCCGAAATAAAATTCTTTGACAAAAGGTCGTAGGTCTATTAAAATCCATTCTTCTTTTTTACCTAATTGTACCAATTCTTTAAATTTCTTATTAAAACCATCCGTTGCTTGGGATAAATCTTTTACTGCCTCACCGTCGTTATAGAATCTTCTCACAACGCCAATAGATAGGCATTCCTTTTCATGATAATCGGCCAATTCATACAACATATTACCAAGGCCAAAAGCACCGCTACCGGTCATACTCTTTGATAAATGATTTCGATACATTTTGACAAATAGTTTATCCTTTTTTAAATCAAAATTCTCCTTTTTTAAATCTTCGGCTAATTTCCGCTTGTCTTGTTTGGCGCTCCAAACATTTTTTTCATAGAACTGCTTATTTCCATACATTCCCCAATATTCAATACTTTGTTGGATAGCTGTTACCGTCTCCCTATTTCCTTCACAAATGGTCATTTTATCTAAGAAGTCGTTGAAACATTTGGCTGATTTTAATTGAGACATTAATTTGAATACCTCATCGCTGTTATGCGCCTCAATAGCCTCATATTGTTGGTCTAAAAAAGCAGTTGTTTCTTGATATAAATCTTGGTAGGTCTGCTTATTGTTTGGAAGCAGATTATCGTATAAATTATCTGCCAACATTTTATAACTTGTCCATGGTTCTACCCCTACGTATAAAAAGGACCAGCCACGATTATTAGCATTTTCTATAGATTGGATGGCTTCAAGATTCCTTAATTCTAAAATAGGCACAAATGTGCTTCCTTTTTTTTCTAGTAAATATTTTTGATTAAGTGCTTTAACTTTTTGACTAGTGAGCTCAGCATTTCTTGCCATTTTATTGATTAATTGACCAGAACCGCCTCCAGTTTCCAAAACCATTTTTTTATAATTATTCTGGTCTAATTCGTTTATTAAGGCATTCGCAAAATGATGCTCTAATTTTGAACCAATATCTTCGCCTAGCATGGTAATATGTGCATTAGCTATGGCTTTAGATAATATTTTACCACCTTCTCCATGAAAACCATCTGCTTCAATCGAGAAAGTATGGCTAAATTGTTCTAAATCTTGGATGGTAATCGAATCTTGCCCAATAGCATTTTGCTGGAGGCTAAAAAGAGAAGTGACTAAAAAGAGGATGATTAATTTTTTCATGATATGGTTATCTTTTAGAATGTTTGATTACCAGTAAATAGGATATTTTATTTAAAGGCAGTAATTTTTCTCTTGAAAATATTCCTTTAGCTGCCTTTCAATTCCTTTGCTGTTTTTGCTCGATTCGTAGCAATTTTATCTACAATGTACCATCGCCCATTGAGCTTCATCAAATTGAAGTAATCCGTATAAAGTCGGTCTGCGGTATGAATTTTACATTTAGCAGCAGCAATGTTATGGGTAACATCAATATGAACGACTCGACCACCTGCGTTTTCTCGTCTAGGTCTAGGAGAGAAAAAACTTAAATATTTAGCTCGGTCAAAAACCAATACTTTTTCTTCTTTGACATTTTTTAATTTACAGGTGGTATGCATGGCTTTTCCAAGTAGGGTAGTATCCCCTGTCATCCAACCTTCAAAGTACATATCAATGGTTTGATTGATTAATACTTTTTCAGCTTGAATTTCTGGCGTTACTTTTTGAGTGGTCGAGCAAGCATTAAAAAAAACAATAACAGCGATTAAATAGAGTAATTTCTTTTTCATAAAAATTTATAGTTTTGATAATAAAGAGAGGAAGGAGAAAGCCTTGGATTAATCATTTAGTAATAACCCTTTGCCCTAAGTCTCTTGCCCTCAGCAAATTAATTTTGACAACACGAAATTCTAAGAAAAAGAAGAAACTACCTAAGAAATAGCCGTTGCAGCAGTTCGGAATTATAAAATCGAACCGTTTTAGGCTTTTTGGGTGCTAATTTGCTGTTGAAACTGAGCAGGTGTGAGGTGCATTATTTTTTTAAAGGTGGTAAAAAAAGTAGATTTAGATTTGAAACCCACTTCATAACCAACACCTTCTAAAGATAAATTATGCGCTGTTTGTAATAATTGGCAAGCTGCTTTGATGCGGTATTCGTTGATATATCCATTAAAACTTTTACCAAGATTATCATTCAATAATTGGGATAATCGGTGGGTAGGAATAGCGGATTTTTCGGCAAGTGTTTTTAATTTAAATTGATTGTCTTTATATAATTCATTCGTTAAAATTAATTGATGGACTTTAGCTAATAGCAGGGTTGCTTCGGTCGAATCAATCTTTTTATTGGCGTATTTTTTAACCGATTTTTGTTCGGAAAATTGGTCATTATCGGTATAGAAATAACCAAAAATAGCCAGGTATAAAAAGAAAGAAAATACCAATGGTCCAGAAATATAATAAGCCCTGGAAAAGCCAAAGAAAGCTAGGAAAAAAGCGCCTGCAATGATAAAATTGGCTAAATAGATGGCTAATAACCATTTTTCGGTAGGTAGCAGATTGGTCTTTTTTGAAATACTTTTTTTGAAAATAGACAATAAAGTATAACCTGTGGCAATTACACCAGCAAACCAAGTCCCATAGATAACTTTAATCAAATATCCATTCCAAAAATTAGGATAAACTTGATAAGGCCGAATCGTTCCTGTAATTAAAATGAATGCCAATAAGCCCAATAATGCCCATTTCCAATTTTTGGGTAAAATGGTGATGTTTTGCAGTACTGATTTTAAATAAAAATATAATAAAGGCCCAATAAACAAACAAGCGGACAGCCCAATCTGTAAATAAATTTTGGGCAATCCTCGGTCAAAATAGAGTAGGACAGATTTGCCAATTCGGATACTCAATGCCAAGACTAAAGCACCTAAAAGTAGCTTTGATAAGTCTTTTCCCTTATTGGCAAAGAATAAATAAGCACTTAATAAAATGCCGTTAAATGCACCTAAAGCACTAAAAAAGAATAACAGTCCTACCATTTGTAATGGATTGAATAAATTAAGGGTGGATGATTGCAGAAAATGCCCTTTTCTAATCCCAAAGATAAAGGATAGACTGGTAAATAAAAAGGATGTAAAAATGCAGCTAAATTATGCACGCTTAGATAATACGAAAAATTGGCGAATATCGAGGTACTTATAACGCATCATTTATAACTCATAACTAAATTAAGCCTTCTGCATTTTAACTTTAGACAAGAAAAAGATGCCGACGATAAAAAACAAAGATAAAGTAACGATACTATTCCGCATACCACCTGTAATTTGATTAATGACACCAAAAGTTGAAGTCCCTACTACAATAGCAATTTTTTCCAAGACATCATAAAAACTAAAGTAAGAGGTAACATCTTTGGTGTTTGCTGGAATCAACTTAGAATAAGTCGAACGAGATAAAGATTGCACGCCACCCATTACAAGACCAACACAAGCAGCAATAATATAAAACTGAGATTTAACGGTCACAAAGTAGGCGGCTAAACAGATGGCTACAAAAATAGCCGAAATAATAATTAAGGCAAAAATATTTCCTTTTTTACCAGATAACCAAGAGAAAAAGTAAGCGCCTAGAATCCCAATAACCTGTAAGAGTAAGATAATAGTAATTAATTCAGTTGTTTCAAAACCTAATTCTTTTTTTCCAAAAATAGATGCTAAAAAAATGACGGTTTGTGCCCCTGCGCTGATACAGAAAAAAGCACCTAAAAAAGTTTTAAGCGCCGTCATGTGCTTAACCTGTTGCCACACTTTTTTCAGTTCTGCCATTCCTTTAGCAATCAAATTTTCGGTAGGTTTTTCATCTGAATCATCAGGTAAACGCCGAAATGCAATCTGAGCAAAACCAATCCACCAAATACCAACAGTTAGAAAAGCAATTCTAATCGGTAAGTAACCATCGGAAGACAAACCGAATACCTCCGGCTTCATAATTACAAATAAATTGATACATAATAATAAAATACTACCCACATAACCATAAGCAAAACCCTTAGCACTAATTCGGTCATATTGGTCTTCTGTAGCAATTTCTGGGAGGTAAGAATTATAAAACACCAAGCCTCCTGCAAAACCAATCATTGCTAAAATATAACCAATAATACCGATGGCTAAATGCGACATACTGTCAAAGAAGAAGAGCGAAAGGCAGGCAAGCGAACCCATCGTAGTAAAAACTCGTAAGAAAAATTTTCGTTTACCACCATAATCAGCAATACCTGAAAGTAGGGGAGAGAGTAGGGTGATAATTAAGTAAGAAATAGACGTAGCGTAAGCAAAAACAGCTGTATTTTCTAATTCAATCACCCCAAAATCTATCACGGAATCCGTAACGGTCTCGAAATAACCTGGAAAAATAGCTGCTGTGATGACTAAGGCAAAAGCAGAATTCGCCCAATCGAACATCGCCCAACCATTTATAGTCTTTTTATTATTTAAAGGAATCGCAGTAGTTGCACTCATGTTTTAGGTTTATTGACTGGCGTGTTAAGGAGTTGTTTTTTTATGAAAATCGTGATTCATAACCGGAAACACGTCGCCACAAGGTAACCGCATTTTCCACAATTACCGTATCTCCAGCTAATTTTTTTCCTTATTTTTTCTACCAACCATTTCATTTCTCAGTTGAACGTTTCCCCTTTGTAGAAGTTATGGCTACAACAAAAAAATACCCAAAATCAGGAGTTATCAAGCATAGGCTGTGCAAACGAGGCTAAAAAGTTCCCCAACTTTTTACAAGAAA
>JAFMDF010000004.1 GCA_017857395.1 Bacteroidota bacterium
AATGTTCCACCATCCAGATTGTGGATTTTATTAGTTCTTTATGTCTTTATCTAATAGACTGCGAAGACCCTGATTGTCAAACAACTACAATTACCAATTTATCTTTTTCTAATTGCACCTTAGTTGGTAATGAATATCAGTCTACTCTCTCTATTGAAGTAGACTGGTCAAATCCACCTGCTGGCGAAAATATTATTGTGTCCGCAAATAATACGACTCAAACAATTGATATAGTAGGTGGAGCAACTTCTCCATCAACAGTTCAATTCACTATAACAGCCGATAATAGCCAAAATAACCCAATAGCTATTGATTATTCTGGGGGCAGTGGATGTTCCTTTAATACTACTTATAATGCACCTGCGCCTTGCCCTGTTCCAACTGACCGAGATAAATTTTGTACGAATAGTAGCGGACATGTTGGAGGAATGGTATTTGAAGATTTGAGCGGAGATGGACTGCAAGATAGCGGAGAGTCTGGGGTAGCAGGTATTTTAGTAACTGCAACTGATAGCATAGGGATAACGGTTGGACAAACGACCACTAATAATTTGGGTGTTTTTGAGTTCGATAATTTGACAGATGGCGCAAAATACCGAATAGAATTCACAGCTATTCCAACAGGAATGTACTCCACAAATGGTAGTACTTATAAAGGAACAAGTGTGCAATTTGTAGCTTCACCTAGCTGTACAACTACTTTAGGATTAATCGACCCAACCGAAAATGATTGTGCCGCACCTAATAATGCTATTATACAAAATGGGTATGCTTTAGTGAGTTCTTTACCTGCTGGTGACGCCGTAACTTTATCCATTAAAGACATTACTCAGTTGGGAACACTTTGGCAAACCGCAGGAAATCGCAATACCAATCAAGCAGCAAATGTCAATACCATTCAAACATGGACAACCGCTGATTTTGAAGGCGCTTCTATTTTTTCAACAGCCATCAATCCAAAAGATGGAATTATTTATGCCATTGCCTCTCCCCTACATGCATCTGCGGCGAACATAGAAACGGTACTTTTTGAAGCAGCTATTGCCCCTAAAGTATTTAGAATTGATGCAGTAACTGGCGTAGTTACTAGAATTGCTGAATTACCGGGAACTTTAGGACTGGGATATATTGAATTTGATGCCATTCACGACCAATTATTTATAACCAATATGGACGATGGCCAGATTTATCGATTGAATACGGATGGAACTTTATTGAGTAGTTTTGACCCCTTAATGGCAGATGATGGCATTAGTGGTCAATTACCTGTGTTAGGGGATAGAATCTTGGGGGTCGCCTTTAATCAAATCAATAAAAGAGTTTATTATAGTATTTGGTCTAATCATTATGACAAAACGAATGTTAATACGAATGTTGATGCGACCTTCAATACCATTCGGTCTGTTGCTTTAGATGCGAATGGCGCTTTTATTCCTGCTTCTGACCAATTAGAAATCACTATGCCTTATGGCACTAGCGGATTTAATTTAACAACACCTGTTGGAGACATCGCTTTTAACCGTTCGGGAGATAGGGTTCTATTAGCTGAATTCCCATTAGGAGAAAATACTTCCACCAATCAAATAGTAACTGCTGCTTATATTGGCGTCTTGAGAGAATATCAACTATCCGCTGGGGTATGGAATCTCGAACCTACTTATGGTGGCAATGATGAAGGAAAATATGATATTGGAAGCCAAACTTTTTATAAAGGTAGAAATAGCAGAGGTGGCGTTGATTGGGGGTATGAGAATGTAACTGGAACGAGTATTAATGGAGATGAATCCTATATTCTGACTACAGGAGATGCCTTACATATTACAGCTATTGAAGGAGATAATATTTTTGGTTTACAATTTATGCCATCAACTGGTGGAAATATTGCGAATAGTATTTTGGTTGATTTAGATAATAATCTTGCTGCCGAAAATTTATACGTTTATGGAGATGTTGATATTTATAAAGATTATTGTGCGACTTTATCTTTAGAAATAGGGAATTATGTATGGTTAGATGAAGATGAAGATGGTGTACAAGACCCTAATGAGGAAGGTATACCAGGGGTGAATGTAACGCTTTATAACGCAATTGGTGATTCCTTAACAACTGTTGTAACAGACGCAGATGGAGGCTATTATTTTAATGATGTGACTCATGGATTACTACCTAGCACCACTTATTACCTAGTAATTGGAAAAGGGGGACAGTATGACACATTGTTAGGCGTTTTAAATCAAGTAAATAATTTAACGACTGCCAATATAGGTACAGGCAATTATTCGGATTTGAATGATTCTGATGGGATGATTGCAACCGTTGGAAATGGACAGCCAGTTTCTATAGAAAACTACCCATTTATTGAAATACAAACGGGTACGCTAGGTCAAAATGACCATAGTTTTGATTTTGGCTTTAGGCAAATATGTAGTGCTGCTATTGTGGTTAATGATTCGATTGTCTTATGTCCAAGCACCGATTATGAAGGAAGTGTTGCAGTCAATGATGAAAATTATGCAGATAAGAATTTTAGTGTAATCGTTCAACCAACTAGTGGAACAGTGACCATGAATTCTGATGGGACTTTTTCTTATACTAATACTGCTAGTAATTGTAGTACCGATGAATTTACCTATCAAGTTTGTGACCAGACAAATATTTGTTGTGTAAATGCTATTGTTCATTTAGACTTTAATGATACAACCATCCCAACTTTAACAAATATTCCAGCAAATGATACCGTTAGTTGTGATGAATTGATTCCACTACCTTCTCAGATTTTCGCAGTAGATAACTGCCCTAGAATTGCCTTAGATGTGCAAGAAGAAAGTACCCAAGGAGAAGATGGTTGTTCTTTATATGATTATTCGATTACTCGAACTTGGACTGCTATTGACCAATGTGGTAATTCGACCGCTGCTTCTCAAGTCATAGAAGTAGAAGATAAAGTAGCACCAGATATTTATAGAATTTATACTTTACCTAATGGCAAAAAAATGATAGCTGGTGTAATGGAATTAGTTGGCGAGCATTGGAAAACGATTAATTTACCAATTGATTTTATTACTCAGCCAATCATATTACATCAAGTGGTAACGAGTGATGCCGCTATTCCTGTGGTTTCCCAAATACAAAATGTATCTGTTTCTCAATTCGAGTTGAGGATAAAAGCAGAAGAGGCGTATACTACTAAATTATCTAGAAAAAGTATTGCTTGGATAGCAATGGAAGCTGGAACACAGACAACTGATTATCAATTAGACGTAAATTCCTTATTAGTTTCAGAAGTAGCCCAAGCGGTTAATTTCCAAAATGCGTTTGCTTCAACCCCTGCTTTGTTTTTTAGTAGTCAAACAACGGAAGAAATAGACCCTTTTACGCTTCGGCAGAATGGATTGACTACAACAGGTGCGACCTTAAATTTACAAGAAGAGGCTTCTGATGATGTAGAATTGATACACGCGGATGAAAGAGTAGGCTATTTAGCAATAGAAAGATTAGGTAGCATTAAAGAAGAAAGAGGTATCTTAATAGGTGAAGTAGGTACAGCGGTGGTTAACTCTAATTGGAAAACAATTACCCTTAATCACACTTATAGTAACCCCGTTATTATAGCCAATAGTTTATCTAATTTAGACGGTGGAGCAGGAACAGTTAGTATAAGAAATGTAAGTAGCAATCAGTTTGAAATTAACATTAGTGAATGGGCTTATTTGGATGGTAATCATACTAATGAATTGGTCTCTTATATAGTCATCGAAGGAAGTATTCCCCTAGAATCTCCTGGTTATTGCAATAATGGAACGGATAGTTTAGATATAAGTATTGATTTTAAAGCAGTAGATAATTGTGATGTAAGTGTGGTGATTAATTATGTAGAAAAAGATACATTTATTGGAGCTACCAAAGTGATAACCAGAACTTGGTCTGTTGAAGATGAATGTGGAAATGCAACAATTTATAGCCAAGAAATTTCTTGTGAAGGCGTGTCTTTGCAACTAAAGTCAATTTTACAAGGGGCTATGTTGAACAATGATGGCGATGGCTTAATGAGAGATGATTTACGTAGAAAAAACCTATTACCAATGCAAGAACCTTATGCTGAAATTAATCAGTTTCAGCACGTTGCAAGCGGAGGCGGTGAAACCATAAATGATACTTTGTTACTAGCAGAAAATGGTGCTAATAGTATTGTAGACTGGGTATTTGTGGAGTTAAGAGATGCCAATGATGTGGATAATGTAATAGCCACTAAATCTGCTTTAATTCAACGAGATGGAGATGTGGTAACGGTTCGAGGAGATTCGTTGCTTCATTTTACAAACATTAGAGTCGGGAGTTATTATGTGGCGATTCGCCATAGAAACCATTTGGGAATTATTAGTTTAAATACATATACCTTCTCCCCAAGTGAAGTACCTATAGTAGATTTTACTTTTAATTTTACACCAGTAGTAGGGGCGCATTCAAGTGTAGAAATGGATAATTTAGAATCTTTATGGTCAGGGGATTTGAACAGCGACGGAAAAGTCATTTATCAAGGGCCTAATAATGATATCTTCTATATGTTTTTGCATGTATTAAAAGATGACGGCAATCAAGATTTTTTACCAAACTATATTAGTCGAAGTTATACCAATGATGATTTTAATTTAGATGGTTCGGTCATTTATCAAGGGCCTAATAATGACCGTGCTAGATTATTATTTAATACGATTTTAAGCCATCCAGATAATCCAAATAAGTTTTCTAATTTTATTATCTATTCTGGGAATTAATTCGAGTTGCGAGTTCAAAAAATAATAGAATCTAAATAAAATCGTCTGCAGCCAGCAACTCGTAACTTGCAACCATTTAGAAAATGCAGATTGCTTCCCCGAATACTTAAGTACTCAAATCCCTCTATTAAATAATTCTTTATAAAAAACAATAGAGATTAGCAAATTTCTATAAATTTTACTACATTCGACAATTGATATAAACAAGAAAACCATCAACCAATAAACAAAAACTATGAGAGAAGACTTCCTACACTACCTGTGGCGCACTAAGCGTTTTCACTTAGATAATTTAGTATCTACCGAAGGTGAACCTTTGCAAATTACTCATTTTGGCAAACATAATCACCATGCAGGGCCTGATTTTTTGGAAGCCAAAGTCCAAGTTGGCGAAACCTTATGGGCAGGAAATGTAGAAATCCATGTAAATGCTTCTGAATGGATAGCCCATAAGCATCAAGAAGACAGGGCTTATGATAATGTCATTTTACATGTGGTGTTAGAAGAAGACCAACCTATTTATCGAAGTACGGGGGAACGTATTCCTTGCCTAGAGTTGCGCCGTAGAATCCCACCTAAAATTATTAAGACCTATCAGAAAATAGTACATAACGAACATTGGATACCTTGCCAACATCATTTTTATTCCGTTCCAACTATTACTAAAAATTTATGGCTTGACCGATTATTGGTAGAAAGGCTAGAACAAAAAACAGTACCTATCGCAGAACGATTAGTTAATACTAATAACGCTTGGGAATCGGTTTTTTATGAATTATTGGCTAGAAATTTTGGGGTAAAAATCAATGCCGAACCTTTTGAATTATTAGCTCAATCTACGCCCTTAAATTTATTTGCCAAACATAAAAATAACCTCGTCCAAATAGAAGCTTTGCTTTTTGGACAAGCAGGTTTATTAGTAGATGATTTTGTAGATAATTATCCGAAAGCCTTACAAAAGGAATATCAATTTTTACAAAAGAAATATAATTTACAGCCTATCAAAAAAGAGAGTTGGCGATTTATGCGCCTGAGACCCGCCAATTTTCCGTCTATTCGCATTGCCCAATTTGCGACGCTAATTTATCAATCAACGCATCTATTTTCAAAAATACTAGAAGCAGAAAGCATCAAGGCGATTGAAAAATTATTCAAAGTTTCCCTTTCTGAATACTGGCTCAATCATTATATTTTTGATAAAACCTCTGCGGAAAGAAAGAAGACCTTAGGTAAAAGCACCATTCATTTATTAATCATTAATACTATTGTTCCTTTTCTATTTTTGTATGGCACACATAAATCTATAGATGCCTATAGAGATAAGGCGTTACGCTTTTTAGAAGCCTTAGCACCAGAAAAAAATAGTATCATCGAACAATGGAAAATTTTAGGACTTGAACCCGATTCTGCTTACCAGACGCAAGCTTTATTACAGTTGAAAAATGAATATTGTCTTAAGAAACGATGTCTAGCATGTGCCATCGGTAATAGTATTTTAAAATAAATTTGTTTATGAGAAATTCAGATCCTGACTTTTTATGGGGACATTTATTGACGAATGGACTGTGTTTAGTTATCGGATTGCATTATTTATTCAGCCCACCAAAAAAAAATGGAGAATTGCCATGGGCTAATAGTCCTCAATTGAATGAAGATACTTGGAAAGAATGGCATCAGTACATCGTTCAATAAATAAGTGGGTGTTTTAAAACATCCCGTTGCTAGTTACTGGTTGCTAGTTCTGCCTAAAAAGAAACCAGCAACTAGCAACCAGCAACAATTTAAAATTTCAAGAAATTTATTGAACGGTGTAATCAGTATTTTGGTAAAATAATGTCTATAACTAGTCTAATACTACTAGCACTAGGTGTTGGCTTAAATCTAATCATCTCCGTTGAGGAATTGTCAAGGACGAAAAGTTAAAGGGACTGAATATTATTTTATACATAGTTCTAATGATGATTATTGCATTCACCTCCACTATTATGACGGAAACGCACATGACAAAAACTTTCGATAAAAAGGGGAATCGAAAAGAGGAAATAGCCTAAATTTATGCTTTACCCATTGTAATAAACGAAATACTTCTGAGCTATTATTACAAAATAATTAACCATTCAATACAATTCCTACCATTATTCCTTACTTTTGCGCCTTAATTTTTTTATCCTCGATTAATGACTTGTTTGAAAGACCAAAACTAGATTAACTAACCGACCTAACCAATCACTAGTCACTAATCACTAATCACCAACAACAATGGATTTTAACATAGCGGTATTGGCTGGCGACGGAATCGGACCAGAAGTAATAGACCAAGCATTAAAAGTATTAAATGCAGTAAGCCAAAGATTTGGACATACTTTTAATTATACACCTGCACTTGTAGGTGCAACGGCAATCGACCAAACGGGTGACCCTTACCCACCAGAAACGCATGAGGTATGTATGAAATCTGATGCAGTTATGTTTGGTGCTATTGGTGACCCAAAATATGATAATGACCCAAAGGCAACCGTTCGTCCAGAACAAGGGTTATTGAGAATGAGAAAGCAATTGGGTTTGTTTTCTAACATTCGCCCAATTAGCCCTTTTAAATCTTTAATTCACCGTTCTCCTTTGAGACAAGATTTAGTAGATGGTGCTGATTTTGTCGTGATTAGAGAATTGACGGGTGGTATTTATTTTGGTCAAAAAGGACGGTCTGAAGATAGAACAGGCGCTTTTGATACTTTATATTATACCAAGCCAGAAATTGAAAGAATTGTCGCTTTAGGTTTTGAATATGCTCGCAAAAGACGAAAAAAATTAACCGTAGTAGATAAAGCCAACGTTTTAGCTTCTTCTCGTTTGTGGAGAGAAACGGTACAGGAAATGGCGCCTAATTATCCAGATATTGAGCTAGAATTTTTATTTGTGGATAATGCAGCAATGCGAATTATCCAATGGCCAAAAGATTTTGATGTAATGGTAACGGGGAATATGTTTGGTGATATTTTATCAGACGAAGCAAGTGTGATTACAGGTTCACTAGGTTTATTACCTTCTGCTTCTGTTGGGACACATACCGGTGTTTTTGAGCCTGTTCATGGTTCTTACCCACAAGCAGCTGGAAAAAATATTGCGAACCCATTAGGGACTGTTTTATCAGCAGCATTATTATTAGAGTTAGGCCTAGATTTAGTAGACGAAGCAAAAGCAGTAAGAGCAGCAGTTGATGCTTCTTTACAAGCAGGCGTTGTGACGGAAGACATTGCAGAAGGTGGAAAAGCTTATAGTACTTCTGCTGTTGGAGACTGGTTGGCAAAGGAAATTTTAACTGTAGGAGCAATAGCTTAATTATTTCACCACCCATCCCTCCATAGGGAAGGGGACTAATTTTTCGAAAACCTATAGATTTTTCGACTTTTTAGGCCAATAATATTCTAGTTGCCGACTACCCCTCCATTTGAAGATGAAGGAGTATACTCCTGAACCGCAAAGCGGATAAGGAGAGCCTTTTGGGGGTGGGTTGCGGAAGAGTTACAATTACATAATTAATCTTGTCATACTTGAATGACAAAGTTGATTCAATATAAAAGCGGCAGCAATAAACTCAAAGTTTATTACTGCCGCTTTATTTTTGGTCTTACAACTGCCACATTGTTGTGACCGTAATTTCAACTTCAACATTAACTTCCTACCAAAAATAGTTTGAAGTTGTATTTGAGGTTGAGATTGAAGTTGATTAGGCTCTTTCCAATTCTACATGAGCCACTTTATACATGCGTTGTAGTTTTTTTCTAGCAAAGAAAATTCTACTCTTTACGGTACCTAGTGGTACTTCTAATCTAGCTGCAATTTCATCGTACTTATAGCCTTGATGAGCCATCCAGAATGGTACTCTAAATTCGTCTGGTAATTTATTAACCATCTTAAGTAGCTCGCCATAAGCAATATTCATCTCGCCAGAATTGCTCTCTATGCCGCTGCCAGAATTAAGGTAATAGTTATTACTAGTTTGGTCTAAAATGACGCCTCTTCTAGTCTTCTTTCTATAATTATTAATAAACACATTTCTCATGATGGTTACTGCCCATGCTTTGAAATTAGTGCCCATTTGAAATTTATCAGCGTTTGAAATAATCCGCATAGCCGTATCCTGGTACAAATCCTCTGCATCTGCCATATCTCCAGTTAATTTTAAAGAAAAGGCTCTCAATGTATTATTGACGCTGGTTAAATGATTTTGAATGGTGGTTATCATAATAAGTCGGATTTAATTAAAATTTCTAAAATCGGGTGTTTTGTAAATTATATTGACAAAATTAATACCATTTAATCTATTTTGCAAATATTTTTTACTTTTTATTCTTTTGTTGCTGTAAAAACGTACAAATATTAAACTTTAGTGTAAAAATGAACTACATTAACATAAGAAATGTTCTTACGGAGACGTTTAGAAGGCTAAATGTCGAATTTTTTGTCAGATTATTAGTTTTTTATCGACTATTCTCAACAAAAACTTGACTAATCTTGTTAATTTTTTTAACATTATACTTATATATGAAAACATTATTTGTTAAATTCGTTTCCATATAGGTATAAAAGAAGAGTTATTAAGGGGTGGTGTAAACAAAATTGACCTTAATCACTTTATATTGTAAATAACAGTTTCATAAACTCACGATAAAAATGGATGTGTCAAAATTGACCGTAAATAGTAAGTTGGCTTCAAATATTCGCCACCTTCGCAAACAGTTGTCAATTAGTCAAGAAGATTTGGCTAACCGATTAGGTTTGAATAGGGGGAATATTGCGTCCTATGAAAAAGGAACAGCAGAACCGAAAATTTGTAACCTGCTGAACTTATCTAATTTTTATAAGGTTTCTGTGATTCATTTAACAACTTCTGATTTGCGTTGTCCAGTTGCTTTAGGGGCTGCTCGGAACAATTATCAATACGAGTTAAAAGAAGAAGATAAGGCAGTTTTAGAAAAATTTTATGAGCATGCCGCAGAACTAAAGAAGGTGATGGAAAGTGTGCAAGTTTGCCATAATTTTAAACTGAAATCTATGGAAAACGTCCCTCCCGGTTTGCAATGTGTTGTTTCTAATTTTAACCAAATGCGAGATGCAGGGGAAATGTTGATGAAAGCACATAATGAGTTATTAGAATTTGTGAAAACCAGAATGAAATAAAAAAAATGTTAGTATAATAAGAAAGGGGTTGTCTAGACTAGACAACCCCTTTCTTATTATAAAACTCTTATAATAGCTTTATAGATGGCTATACACTACGCTAAAAAATTACTGCAAAGTAATTGACCCATTTACTTTATTAAAATAAACAGGCGTCCCATCTGCTTGCATGACTTCTGTCACAATTGGTTTGCCAGATAATCGAATTTTAGATTTCGCTGCACTTTCGCCAACTACTCTAAAAACAACTTGATAAAGATTGGTGCCATTCGGTAAATTGACACCTTGGACGGATTGATCATACCAAGCTAATAATAAATTCCCATCTTTTGTTTCCTTCGTTCCAAAATTTTCATTGCTCAAATCTTTTAATTTGAAATTTTGGATTTTTTCAAATTGTAAAACCGATGCATCCCAATTCATGCTATATTGCATCGACACAATTTTATTAAAATCAGTTATACTGACATCCACAAAAATCAAGTCTCCTTTCCTGCCGACTTCATTAGAAACACCAATGGCAAATCCTGGTTGAGCGCCAACGCTACCACAAGCAACTTTTAAAGAATAGTCACCAGATTTATTAATCTTAGCATTGCTTTTTGAAAAACGTTTGGCTTCTCCTTGTAAATTTGGACTACTATACACTTTAACATCACAACCGATTGGTACTCTTAAACCTCCTAAAGTTCCCAACCCTCTTTTTTGTAATTGGCTATAGACATATTTACCAGGCTTTAGTTCAACGCCTTGTCCATTATAACCTGCTGGTCCAAAAGCTTTGATTTGTGCTTGTATATTCGTAGAAAAGAAAAATAGAATAGCTAATGAAAGTGTAATTTTTAAAAAATTCATTGGATTATTTTTTGTGTTCTTAAAAATGCTATTGGGGGCAAGTGATAAAAACGCACTTTTAGATTTGAATAAATATACCAATAAGATAACGCTAATTTTGGCTAAAAAGATACACTTGGAATTGTTAAGCTTATTTTAAAGTGAGACGGTTGCCAGTTACCAGTTGCGGGTTTTGGACAACTGGCAACTGGAAACTAGCAACTGGTTATATATTATCCCCTCGCAACTTCCGAAACCGCTTCCGTGCTTCCACAGCGAAGGTACTATTAGAAAAATCTATAAATATTTTTTCGTAAAGCTCTTTGGCCTTATCAACATTATTGAGTTGATTCTCTTGCAAATCGGCTAATTCAAATAAGGCATTGTCTGCTCTGATTTCTTCTGCGTGGTCTTCAATAATCGCTTCATACATCGCAACCGTTTTATCCCAGTTTTTCTGCTTTTTATAAATTTGTGCCTTCATATATAGCACATCATCCTGCAAAGAATGCTCAGGAAATTGAGACAACAAAGTATCTAATTTAGTAAATGCCTCCTCAAACCGATTTTGAAAAACTAGTAAATCAGCTTCAGAATATAATTTTAAAGAAGTCTCCGTAGAATCTAACCCTAAATTATCTGTAATAAAAACCGCTAAATCCAATGCATCATTGGCAATTAATTTAGACGTTGACCTTTTTAAAACTTTAAATTGAGTTTGCGCCCATTGGAAATCACCTGCATAATAAGACAAACGAGCATTTCTAAAACGAGCTTCATGTCCTAAAATATCATCTTTAAAAGCTTTGTCTACTTGAGAGTATAATAAGGTAGATTCCCATATTTCGCCTTGCATTAAATAAAAATCAGCTAATTTGATTTTTCCTTCTGCTTGTGTAGCTGGATTGATGCCAGGGAATTTAATTAATTGGTCTAAAATAGCAACCGCCTTGTCCAAGTCATTTAAATAAAAAGCTTCTAAATCAGCTAATTCAACAATGATATTTGCCGTCGTTTTATTTCGTCCAAACTCATCTAAGAAAGTATTATACTCTGTTTCCAATGCTTTTAAATCTTCAATAGAATAATCATAGCCACCAACGATTCGCTTTCTTTTGCAAGCCAATGATTCTTGCTGAGCAGGAATATAATAACTAGAAGTAATGCCTTTTTCCGTAACGATATAATCAAAGGCTTTAATGGCAGTATCATAATCTTTACCATTGGCTGCGATAGTTGCTAATTGGTAAACCCTTGACCCATTTTCTTTATTTTGTCTATCTAAAGCTCTTACTTGACGGAAAGCATTTTTATAATCTTTCCGTTGGATAAAGACCCAACTTAGTAACTCTGGATAAATTGGAATATCTCGTTTTTCTTGAATACGTTCGTATAATTGCGCCTGTAAATCTTGGAAATCTTCTTCTAATAAATAGCGCTGAAATAAGGTTTTAACCGAAGCCATTCTGGAAGGATTAGCTTCCACACTATTTAGATAATATTCAATCATCTTCTTATTATTCCCTTGTCTTCGATATAAATCAGCTAAATTATAAGCAAAAACTTGTTGGTCTTTCAATAACTTCGAACCATTTTCATAAGCTTCAATAGCTAATTTATATTTAGTCAAGCGAATAAAAGCATTCGCTAATTTGGTGATAATAAAACGGTCTGCTGATAATTGCTTGATGGCATTCCGATATTGCTTAGTTGCTTCTGCTTCTTGATTTTGTCGTTCGTACAAATTTCCATATGTCACATATAATTGGACTTGCTCAGGGCGCTTTTTCAACTGCTTTTTAATCGCTTGTTCACAGTCATCATATTCTTCTAAACTAATTAAACACTCTACATAGCGTTCAAAATAGTAGTCATTATAATTCTGTTCTTCGTACAATCTTTGATACAAAGAAGCGGCTTTGGCGTATTCCCCATTTTGGTAATACTGTTGTGCCAATCGAGATTGTTGTGCGCCTAAAAAAGTTGTAGCAAAAAGGAATAAGATAAGCAGCAGTTTGTATCGCATGATTTTATTTTTCTTAGTATAAAGGAATTTCAATTCCTTGAGTTTTTTTTGACGAGGACTTGAAGTTCCTCTATACTCAAAGCAAACCTTACACCACTTTAATATAAAGCTATATTGTTTTGGTATAAATGTATATAAAAAACGTTCTAAAAACTATAAAGTTGCCCAGCTATAAAATACAACAGCAGTCCCTTTGTTGAAAAGACTGCTGTATAGGCAGATTTAGCAAATCAGGCGTTCTGCCGAATTACTGTAGTCGAAATTTGACAGGCAAATTAAATCGAACTCGAACTGGTCGAGCATTTTGTTTGCCCGGTGTCCACTTCTCTTCCATTTTATTCATTAATTGGACGACTCTCAAAGCTTCTTTCCCTAATCCGCCTCCAGGGTCTTTTACAATTTCTAAATCGGTTAAACTACCATCTTTTTCTACGATGAATCGAATTACCGCAGTACCCGAAATACCATTTTCTCTAGCTAAGGCAGGATATTTTAATTTAGTTGATAAAAAGGTAAATAAAGCTTTTGTTGAACAAGCATCTTTTGTCTTTTTATCTCCTGCGACACAACCTGGAAAACGAGGCATTTGCTCTGCAAAAATTACTGGCGACGTATTTTCTGGTTCATCAGGCGGTGGCAAAGTAGGTTTGATAGGTGTTTTTATAACAGGTGTAGGTTTAGAGCGTGCTATAATTTCCTCTTTTTCCTCGATTTCATTGTCAATAAATTCTGGTTCTTCTTCTATTTCATCAAGGTCTACTTCTTCAATGGTTGGAGGAGGAGGTGGTGGTGGCGGTGGTTTTGGAGGCTCCATAGTTCTAGGCACATCATTTTCTATAACATCGCCATTATCTATGAGACCTAATTCAAAATTTACGGTTTCATAAGTCGTATAATTAAACGCTAAGACCACAAATGCTAAAGACGACATCATCCCAACTCTTAAAAAAGTGCTACTCCATTTGAATACATTGACTTCTGTATATTTATTTCGGGAGGTGATGGTGTTATTCGATTTTTCAAATTGTTCTTGCTGACTCCGTTTGGCTAATTGGAAGCGTACTAAGAAAATTAAGCCGATAATTCCTGCGGTTAGGGCAAATAAAGCCCAGCCGATAGCTGTGCTATCTAGTAGTAAATTCATAAGTATTATTTTAAATAAATGAATAGTATTATTGACTAAAGCAAAGACATTACTTTAGGTATTTTTTGATGGTAAAAGCCGATTTTTAAAAATAAATTGCTGAAAAATTAATGGTAGTTGGTATGACTAGAAAGATGCAAGAATGATTTATTTTGGTGGGTGCTTTTATGAAAAATGGGTTAGCGGCAATACCACTAACCCATTTAAGATCTATTTATTTTCGCTTAAAAGCGTTCTTGTTTATAATCCAGAATAAGCTGACTTCAACTGTGGATTGGTCTCTGCTGCCTTAACTTCCAGAATGTATCCTTTAATAATATCGACATTCTCTTGAAATATAGCTTTAACTGTTTCATCCGCACTTTCAGAAAGCATTTGCTTATAAAATTGATTCAATTCTACCAAAGTCTGAGTCGCTGAAAAACGTCTCCATAAAGATTGAGACATATTGGTAGACACGTCTTTTAATTTACCTAGCGACCCTTTAATATCTCCGCCATTTGATAATAATAGCCCCGCATAATTATGGAAGAAATTCCCTGCTTCTGGTCCATCTATTTTATCCCAATTTTTTTCAAAGAATGATAATTTATCAAATTTACCTTGAATGGCGTAAATCCCTCCAATAGCAGATAAAATTGGCCCATTGTCAATGTCTTCCATTTGTTCCGCTCTTTTTAAGGCTTCCACAGGGTTTGATTGATTCAATGCCATCAATGCTGAACCTATCACAGGATAAGCTTTTTCATTGTCCAACACCTTTCCTGAAATAGCTCCTAATCCTTCATATTGCGCATTGGTTAGGAAGTCAAGTGCATTAGCTCTTACTTTAGAGTTAATATCACCAACTGCTAATTTTGCTGCTGCTTCTAGAACAGCTGGGTCTGGTTCAACGGATCCTAAGCCCATATTTCTAATAAACCAATGCTTGTCTTTTAAAGCTGCTTTTTTAACCTTTTTAGCCTCTGGTGACTTTTCGTCTTTTAAAAACTGAATGGCTTCAAATCTATCGGTTAAATTATTGACATTATGGAATTGGAAAACATATTCGGCTGATGTTTTACTATCTTTTCTTTCTGCGAGTAAAATTTTATCTGCATCCACATTAATCAAAGCGGGCTTAGTTGCTGATTTGAAAGTAAACGTTTGCTTGCGCAAATTCATCATTACTTCTTCTCGTTTGACCGTATTCGCATCCGTATAAATATCAATGGCGATTGGTAGTTGGAAAATAGCTGGACTTTCTTTTGGGTCTTGCGTCTGTTCGATGGTCACACTTGCGGTTTGTGTGGTTAAGTCATAATCATAATCAATCGTCAATGCTGGATGACCTGCGGCAAAATACCATTGGTCAAAAAACCAGTTTAAATCTTGTCCAGTTACTTCCTCAAAAGCCAATCTTAAATCATGTGCTTCTACAGCAGTGTAAGCATTATCATTTAAGTATTTTTTCAAAGAAGTAAAAAACGCATCATCTCCTACGTACTTACGCAACATGTGTAATACCATGCCGCCTTTATTATAACTATGCCCATCAAACATGGCTTCTTTATCAGGATTGTCAAACCAAATCAATGGGTGAATGCCACCACCTTGGAGTGATCCTAAATAGCCATTCATTTCATTAATTCTATGATAATCTGCTTCGTCTTTTCCATATTTATGTTCAAACCAAAGGTATTCACTATAATTGGCAAAGCCTTCATTCATCGTTAAATTTGCCCAACTTTCACACGTCACATAATCGCCAAACCAATGGTGGAATAATTCATGCGCTACGATATAATCATTATGGTTATCAATTAATTCTCTAGTTGTTTTTTGCACTTGTTCGCCAAAAATAACTGCTGAAGTATTTTCCATTGCACCAGAAACATAATCTCTTACTACTATCTGCGAATATTTTGGCCACATATACATTAGGCCCAATTTTTCGGAGAAAAAAGTTAACATTTCTGGGGTATGTGCAAAAATATTTTTAGCATCTTTTTCGTATGCTTGTTCTACATAATAATCAACTGGAATGCCTTGCCAACTATCTTCTACTTTGGCAAAATCACCAACTGCCACCATAAATAAATAAGGCGCATGTGGTTGGTTCATTTTCCAGTAATCGGTTCTCGTACCGTCTGCATTTTTATTAGAAGAGATTAATAGACCATTAGAAAGGGTCTTGAATTTATCTTGAACCGTGATATACATTTCCTGAGTCGTTCGCTCATTAGGCTTGTCAATAGTTGGAAACCAACGAGAATTATTCTCTGTCTCTCCTTGTGTCCAAATCTGTTGCGGTTTGTTTTTGTCTTTGCCATCGGCATTAATAAAAAACAAACCTTTATCAGAAGTGATGGCTGCGCTTCCTCCAATTTCTCCTTCTGATGGTTTAGCCACATAATCAATGACAATTTTATAATTTTCTGTTTTTTTGTATTCCCGATTTAATTGAATTTGAATCTTTTTGCCATCGTATTCATATTTCAATTCTTTGCCAGTTGCCAAAGCAATTTTTTGAATATCAAAATTCTTTGCATCCAGCTCCAATTCATCCGTTGGATAAAACCAAGGTTTTAACGTCAATTCTGCTTTTCCAGTAACTCGTTCTTTTGACCAATCAAATTTTATGTCCAATTTAGTATGTACTAAATCATTCCGAAGTCGGTAACTGGGTTTGTGAACCGCTAATTGATAATCTTCAGGTGCTTTTAATTCTGCAGGTTTGTCCGCAGAAACGGTCATGGTATCTAAGTCCCTAACTTCGGTGACCGTTGTTTCTATAAGGGGTTCGTTGATGGTTTCATTGATGGTTGCCAACTGACTGGTCTTGCAACCGAAGGAAAGCAGCGTTACTGCTAATAATATAAAAGATATGCGCCTCATGAATAATCTATTTTAATGATTTTATACAGTTTTTTTGATAATTGTGCCTAAAAATAGGCGATTTCAATTAAATAACGTCGTTTTGTTAGAAAAAGATGTTTTGAAAATCTTAAAGGTTTGGACAACCCTACCTCTTTTGTTTTGTTGTGCTTTATCACGACAGCTATTTCTTCTACATTTAATTTGATAAAGCTAAATCTCTTATGCGCAGAATTAGAGTTGTTATTATCTTTATATTTACGATACTAACTATCGCCAGCATTTTTTTTGCCACTCAATTAAAATTCACTTTTGATTTTAGCCAGTTCTTTCCAGAAGGCGATCCAGATTTAGCTTTTTTCCAAGAATTTACGGAAGAATTCGAAAATGACGCCAACTTTTTTTTAGTCGCTCTTCCTAGGAAAGAAGGTGTCTTTGAGCAGCAATTTTTAGAAGATGTCCACGATTTTACTTTAAAAGCAAGAGCAATTGATAATATCCTCGAAAGCCAATCGCTGACTAAATTTTCCTATCCTTTAAAAACACCTTTTGGCATTACTACGATTCCTGCTATTCATATTGACCAACCTGGAAAATACGCTAAAGACCGAGATAGATTATTAACCGATGAACGCTTTGTTTATAACCTGATTGATTCGGCAGGAACTACTTTAGTTGTGGCCTTAAAAACAGGAGATAAGATGGACTTAGCCGCAGCGAATAAATTAATAACAGATTTAGATTCGCTAGTGCAAACGTATAATTTTGAAGACCATCATTATTTAGGACAAACTTATTTTCAATCGGAATTGGTCAAAATGCAGCAGGAAGAAGTAATAACTTCTGCCTTGATTTCAGGATTTTTGGTTTCCCTTATCATTTTTATACTCTACCGAAGACCCTATGGAATTGCCATTGCCTTAGTTTCTATTGCATTAGGAATGGTTTTATTTCTAGGTTTTTTAGGTGCTACAGGAAGAGAGTTAAGCGTGATGTCTGCGCTATATCCTGTTTTGATGATAATTGTAGGGACTTCTGATGTGATTCATATTATGTCTAAATACATTGATGAATTGCGAAAGGGCTTACCTCGAAAAGAAGCTATTACTGTTACCATCAAAGAAATTGGTTTAGCTACTTTATTGACTTCCACAACGACAGCGATTGGTTTTGCTTCTTTGTTAACCAGTCGAATTGGGCCAATTAAAGATTTTGGTATTAATGCAGCCTTTGGAGTAATGATTGCCTATATCACGGTTGTCTTTTTTACGACCGCTCTATTGTCTATGTTCAAAACGGATGACTTGATTAAGTTGGGTAAGAATAATCAATTTTGGGAAAACCTGATGGAAAAAACCTACCAGTTTACCCTTAACCATCCGATTAGAATTACGATAGGAAGTATCTTAGTTGCAGCGATTAGTTTTTATGGTATTTCTATTATTACGACAAATTATCAATTAGCTAATACTTTACCTATTGGTAAAAAAATAACCAAAGATTTTCAGTTTTTTGAAAAACAATTTGCAGGTTATCGACCAGTAGAATTTGGGGTATTTGCAGCAGGAGATTACGAGGCAACTGATTTTGAAGTCTTACAAGAAATGGATAAAGTCGAGCAATATTTAAAAACAATTCCTGCCATTAAATCTGTCAATTCTGTCACTTCCGTTTATAAAAGTATCAATCAAGCTTTTAACCAAAATAAGCAGACTGCTTACGTATTTCCCAAAAGAGAAAAAGATTTTAAAAAACAAAAACGATTTATTGACAGGTTACCCAATGGTTCTGCCAATGTGTTAGTGAGTAAAGATGGGAAGAAAGCACGAATTACCACCAAAATATTAGACTTAGGCGCAGATTCCGTTCAGGCAGTTGGTAATAGAATTGATGCTTGGATTATTGCGAATACGAACCCCGATATTGCGACCTTTAAGAAAACAGGCTCAGGAATTATTTTGGATAAAAATGCGGTCTATGCTAGAGAAAGTTTACTACAAGGATTAGGCATTGCCGTTATTATTATCAGTCTTTTAATGGCTTTATTGTTTAAGGATTGGCGGATGGTTTTAATCTCCTTAGTGCCTAATGTTTTTCCACTCATTTTTGCAGGCGGGTTATTGGGTTTTCTAGGCATTGAATTAGAAGCAGGGGTAGCGATTTTATTTGCCATTGTTTTTGGCATTGCGGTAGATGACACGATTCATTTTTTAAGTAAATTTAAATTGTCAAAAGATAAAGGCATGTCCAATGAAGCAGCGATTCATATTACCTTTTTAGAAACAGGTAAAGCTATTTGCTTGACTTCGATTATTTTATTTTTTGGTTTTCTCATTATGTTATTTTCGGTGAACCCGCCAAGTGTGACGGTTGGACTGATGATTAGTGTGACGCTTTTTACGGCGCTTTTTAGTGATTTGCTGATTATTCCTGTTTTGATTCGGTGGTTGATGAAATAATTGCAAATTCCCGTATCTTTGCAGTATGACTTCGACAAAGGTAAAATTAGATATTAGACTACTTTCTAAAGCGGAATTATCAGAATGGTTCTTAGCAATGGGCGAAAAAAAGTTTCGTGCCAAACAAGTCTATGAATGGCTATGGGAAAAAAGTGCCCATTCTTTCCAAGAAATGACCAATTTATCTAAAGCCTTACGAGAAACTTTGGAAGCTAATTTTGTCATTAATCCTATCCGAGAAGATAAAGTCCAACGTAGCAATGATGGGACGATTAAATTTCGTTACCAACTCCATGATGGACATTTTATTGAATCTGTTCTAATTCCTGTGGCATCTGACAAAAGATTTACGGTTTGTGTCTCTTCCCAAGTAGGGTGTAGTTTGAGTTGTAAATTTTGTGCGACGGGAAAAATGAAGCGAGTCCGAAATTTGGATGCAGGTGAAATTTATGACCAAGTTGTTTTAGTCAATAAACAAGCTTTAGAAACTTTTGGTCTTCCACTTACCAATATCGTTTATATGGGGATGGGGGAACCACTTTTGGCTTATAAAAATGTCCTCAAAAGTATAGAACATATTACTTCGCCCGAAGGCTTAAATATGTCGCCAAAGCGAATTACCGTCAGTACCGCTGGTATTGCCAAAATGATAAAAAAACTCGCTGATGATGAAGTTCGTTTTAATCTTGCGCTCTCCCTTCATGCCGCTGATGACTTAAAGCGAAACGAAATAATGCCCATCAACGAACAGAATAATCTAACGATTTTGATGGATTCCTTGAAATATTTCCACCAAAAGACTAAAAATCGCATTAGTTTTGAATATATTGCCTTTCAGAATTTTAATGATAGTTTAGAAGATGCTGCCAATTTAGTAAATCTCTGTAAGGATTTTCCCGTAAGACTTAATATCATTGAGTATAATCCAATTGACGGGGCGATTTTTCAAAAGGCGGATGCACATCGAATTGATGAGTTTGCCAAATACTTAATTGATAGAGATATTATGGTGACTGTTCGACGAAGTAGAGGGAAAGATATTGATGCAGCTTGTGGACAATTGGCTAATAAAGACTAATTTTCAGTAGGCAGTAAGACAGTAGGCAGTTGGCGCTAGAATAAACGCCTAATGTAGAATCATTTTTTGCTTACTTTTCATAATGGATTGATTGTTGTTTTATTAGCGTTAGTCTTCCTTACTATTATCTATTTTAATAAAGACATCCTCAACAGCAAATTTGAATGCTGTTGCAAGAACTAAAATAACTAACATACAGGCTATCTACGTTAATGTGGATTAGGAAACCGATACTTACCAATATGCTCAGTTAGTAATTAGGCGGTTGCCCTATCTTGTTAATCCTGCATAATCCTGTCATCCTGTAGAATCCTATGAAATTTAGACTACTTATACTACTGCCTTTTTTGTTCCTCTTGCTAGGAACAAGCGATGCACCAAAATTTAGTAATAATACTGGCGTAGATGAACTAGCCAAAATTTGGGTTGATTCTGTTTTTAATTCCTTAACTCCTGCCGAACGGATTGGACAGTTATTTATGATACGGGCACATTCAGACCTTGGTGCTGACCATATTCAAAGTGTCAAAAATCAAATCAAAAAATATAAAGTAGGTGGTCTTTGTTTTTTTCAAGGCACACCAGAAAAACACACCGAATTAATCAATCAATATCAAGAATTATCGAAAGTACCTTTAATGGTAAGCATTGATGGGGAATGGGGCTTAGGCATGCGGATGAAAAGTAGTACGATGAGTTATCCTCGCCAATTGATGTTAGGGGCTATTCAAGACAATCGGTTGATTTACGAAATGGGTAAACAGATTGCGCAAGAATGTAGACGAATTGGGATTCATGTTAATTTTGCACCTGTAGCAGATGTCAACAATAATGCAGCTAATCCTGTGATTGGAACTCGTTCTTTTGGAGAAGACCGTTATAATGTCGCTACTAAAAGTTATATGTATATGAAGGGATTGCAGGATGGAAAAGTAATGGCTTGTGCCAAACATTTTCCTGGGCATGGCGATACAGATGTAGATTCCCACTACGATTTGCCTGTTATTTCCCATAGTTTAGACCGCTTAGATAGTATTGAATTATATCCATTTAAAGTATTAATTGACCGTGGTATCCAAAGTTTTATGGTCGCACATTTGAGTGTTCCTGCTTTGGATGATGCTAAAAACCGACCGACTTCTTTATCTAAAAAAGTCGTAACCGATTTACTAAAAGACCAATTGGGTTTTAAAGGTTTAGTGTATACAGATGGAATGGAAATGAAAGGCGTGACGAAACATTTTAAACCGGGTGTACCAGAAGCAGAGGCTTTAGTCGCCGGTGCGGATGTTTTATTAGTACCTGATAATATTGATGCGTCTGTTCGAGAAATTAATCGCTATATCGAAGAAGGAATCTTAGATATAAACGAGCTCAACAAAAAAATTAAAAGAATTTTATTAGCTAAGTATCAATATGATTTAAACAATTATCAAGCTGCGAATACAGCAAATATTCGAGCGGATTTAAATTCAACGGAAGCGAAGATTTTAAAAAGAAAGTTAATTGAAAATGCCTTAACATTGGTGAGCAATAAGAATAATTTAATTCCGCTTCAAAATTTAGATAAAACGAAAATTGCTACCCTTAGTATTGGAGTAGCTACTAGTACGCCTTTCCAAAATAGTTTGAATAAGTATGGTCGCATGAGACATTATCAAACGGGCAAAGAAATCAATGAAAAACAGTTTCCTGCTCTAATAAAAAACTTAAAAAATAATGATATAGTGATTGTTGGCTTACATCAAATGAATAATAGTGCAAGTAAGGGATATGGTATTTCTAGAAGTACCCGTATGTTTTTGAAAGCGCTGAGTGCAGAAACAAAAGTAATTATTACCGTTTTTGGTAACCCTTACGCTTTAAAATATTTTGATGAGGCCGATTATGTTTTAGCTACCTATGAGGCCGATGAAATGACGCAGGATTTGGCGGCACAAGCTTTATTTGGCGTGAATGCGATAAAAGGTAGATTGCCAATTACGGCTTCTCCAAAAAATAAATTTAATCACGGTATTATTACGACGCCTATTGCTAGATTAGGGTATGATTTTCCAGAAAATGTAGGTTTTGATGCAGAAAAATTAGCAAAAATAGATGCTTTGATGCAGCATACTATTGATACTGCAGCAACTCCTGGAGGGGTTATCTTGGTAGCAAAAGATGGCAAAGTAATTTACGAAAAGGCGTATGGTCATCATACGTATAAAAACCGTCGCCCTTTTAAAACAACCGATATATTTGATGTGGCATCGGTTACTAAAATCTGTGCAGCAACTATTTCGATTATGAAATTGGTGGATGAAGGCAAATTGGATATTAATAAACCCATCGGAGATTATTTACCACAATTAAAAAATACCAATAAGGCGAATATACTTGTCAAGGATATGATGGCACACATTTCTGGTTTGAAATCGTGGATTCCTTTCTATAGAGCGACGATTGATAAACGGAAAAAGCCGATGCCTGAATTTTATCAATTTAGTCCGAATAATGGCTATGAAACACCAGTAGCGACGAATTTGTATATGAAGACGGAATACGAGAAAGAAATTTGGAAACAGATATATGAATCGGAAGTGAAGCCAAGAGGCAAATATGTCTATAGTGATTTAGGGTTTTATTTGGCAGCAGCAATTGTCCAAGAGTTATCTGGTAAGCCGATTGATGAATATGTGCAAGAAACCTTTTATCAACCTTTGGGATTAACTACTGCAACTTATAATCCATTGGATAAATTTTCTAGAAATAGAATTGTCCCAAGCGAAGAAGATAGATATTGGCGACAACAAAAGATACATGGTTATGTGCATGATATGGGTGCAGCGATGTTGGGAGGCGTGAGTGGTCACGCAGGTTTATTTGCCAATGCGAATGATATTGCGATTATCATGCAAATGCTTTTAAATGAAGGTTATTATGGTGGTAAACAATATTTTTCTCCAGAAACGGTTAAATTATTCACCCAACGACATGAGTATTCTACCCGTCGAGGCATCGGTTTTGATATGTTTGAATTAAATCCTAACCGAAACCCTAATTTTTCCAAAAAAGCATCTCGAAATACCTTTGGTCATCTAGGTTTTACCGGTACTTGTACTTGGGCAGACCCAGATAATAATTTAATCTATGTATTTTTGTCGAATCGAACTTATCCGACTATGAAAAATAGGAAGTTGTATTCTGGGGATTTTCGACCACGGATACAGGATTTGATTTATGAAGCTTTGATGGACTAGGAGTTTTTAGTTTTTTCACTACGGAGAGACGGAGTTCCTAGAGGGCACGAAGTTACTTTTTTACGAGCGGAGTTTGGTTTTTACCACATAGTTACATATACATAGTTCATAGAGTGCACATAGTTTTTGATGAGTATTATTGAATTGAATAAATAATAGGATAACTGAAATTCGTGGGGCTAATAAATTCGTGGGGAATGAACTATAGTTTGTAACTATCGGTTTGGTAATCTAGATGAATATTTATCAAAATCCTAGAATATTAATTAAGCAATTAAATAAGATTGAAGAAAAATGGGGTTTACGCCCTACCGATGACCTAGGTATTATCCGACTCATCAAGACTATAAGCAGAAAATAATAAAATAGATGCCGTAGGTATCAAAGATAGATGGCAAAATTATGGCAGATAAGAATAAAGGACTAAGAGAGGTCGTCAATAGAAAAGCAGCTTATGAATTTAGCTTTATTTCCAATTATGAAGCAGGGATTATGTTGCTAGGAACGGAGATTAAATCTATTCGTACAGGCGGAAGTGTCAATTTAAGTGACGCCTATTGTCGATTTAAAGGGGATGAATTATACTTAATGAGTATGTTTATTTCTCCTTATAGACATGGCACTTATAACAACCATGAAGACCGTCGAGAACGGAAGTTATTACTAAAAAGGCAGGAATTAAGAAAACTGCAAAAGCGAGTTAAAGAAAAAGGATTAACGATTATTCCTTATCGACTTTATTTTGGAGAACGTGGTTTAGTAAAAGTCGAAATTGCCTTAGGACAAGGTAAAAAGACGCATGATAAACGACAATCTATCAAGGAAAAAGATAATAAACGAGCGATGTCTAGATTGAATAAGATGCAATTGTAAGCCCCAATGATTTGCTAAACCCGCCAGACTGCGTGCGGGCAGGTCTGTTAGATTTAGCAAATCAAATAGAAACGAAAGTAAATGAAATATTAATCACTCAACTATTAATGCCATTTGCTAAAAAAATCCAATTATACTGATGAAGAATTGCTTTCCCTGCTGCTTACAGATGGGGAACTGGCTATTGATTTAATTTTTCGGAAGCATTATTCTTTTTTGTGCAAAAGTGTCTATCGAATTATTTCAGATACGCAGATTACTGAAGATTTAGCCCAAGAAGTTTTTTACGAAGTATGGAAAAAAAGAGAACAGTTAAAAATTACTATTTCCCTTAAAGCCTACCTAAAAAGAGCCGCCTTAAATAAAGCCTTAAATTATATTCGAGACCAGAAAATTGACTTCCGAAATGCACCAGCTAAAGAAGAATTAGTCAGCAAAACGGACAGTATTATTCAGGAACTAGCCGCAGATAATTTACAACAAGAAATTAACGCAGCTATTGATAATTTACCAGAAAGATGTCGATTGGTGTTTGTCTTAAGTCGTTTTGAAGAAATGTCTTATCGACAAATTGCAGCACAATTGGATATTTCTATGAAAACGGTGGAGAATCAAATTTCTAAGGCATTGAAGTCGTTACGAATTGCTTTGGCAGAACATTTGCCTGTGAGTTTGTTAGTTCTGATTATGGCTTTTTTTCAAGGCTAAAATTTAACCTAAGCAATAAGAGAGAAATCGAGGATAATCTTCATAATCTTGTAAAACAGCTTGAACCCCTAATTGCTGAAAAAAATCAACATCTCCTTTTCGGCGAATACCAATTAAAGGCAAACCCATATTTTGGGTAGTCGTAAAGTCCCAAATCGCATCCCCTACATAAACAATTCTATTAAATTCCCCGTGTAGATTTTTAGCTTTATCAATCGTTTCATTCGTAATATCTTCTCTAGTTACCTTGCCATCTGCGCCTGTGATGATTAGTTGGTCGGTTATAATATTGACAAAATTTAGCTTTACAATTGCGGGTGCTTTCCACCCCCCTGTAGCTACTCCAACGACAAAACGGTCATCAACTAGGAGTTTATCTACTGTTTGTTTGGCATAAGGAACTTGCTTAAATTCAGCGGGTGTCTTTTTTCTATTTTCAATAATATTCGCTACAAATTTTTGTCGAAAACTTTCCTCTTCCGCTTCATCAGGAATTCTATCAAAATGTTCCTGAATAACTGTTTTAAAAATAGTGGTATCTGAAACATGCGGATATTTTTTCCAATCAATTGTTGGGAAAGGTCGATTATATACCCTTTGATAAGTGTCCGCAAAAGATTGGCTATCCTTTTTTTCGGAAAAAACTAAAGTGCCATCTACATCGAATATTACTAGAATCATGGTTAGTTATGCTAAAGAAATTAATTTTAAAAGATTCTTAACACTTTTTTGCCTTATTTTTATGTCTTAATAAGTGTAGTATCCAAAAAGTATTGTTTGGTACAACAGCAAATTACATCAAATAGTTATCAAAATTAAAAACATGAGATTTTTATTAATATTAGCAATTGGTCTTTTTCTTCAAACTGCTTCTTTTGCACAAGTGGATGCACAAGAAATGCAAAAAGAAATGGAGAAAATGAGAATAGAGATGCAAGAACAACTAAAGAATTTCAACTTTGAAGATTTTAAAATGGATACTTTATTATTAAAGAACTTCACTTTGCCAGAAGGTTTTAATTCGGATAATTTAATCATGCCGAATGATATAGACATGAATGAAATGCTAAAGATGATGGAACGCCAAATGAGTCAAATGGATATGGAAGGTATGATGAAAATGATGGAGGAAAATATGTCTAAAATGGATTTATCTGAAATAGAAAAAATGATGGAACCGTTGATGAAAGGCGATTTTTTTATGTTCCCGATGCCAGATAGTTTGAGAATGGAAGAAGAGGGACTAGAAAAAGGAACAACTCCTAAAAATAGAAAGAACGCTAAAAAACGGAAAACTTATAAAATGTAGCCGTGAAATTATTAGTTAATGAGGTGATAAGTTTTAGGAGGTTAGCCCAATTTATCACCTCATTCCTAATACTTGAATTTTATGCTACTATCTACCGCCTACACTTATCTCTCCCCTTGCCACTTGTAGCGATATTCGCTGCCCATCTTTGTACGCAACGATAAATGCGCCATTAAATCCTTTAGTTAATATTTCATTTCTATTTTTTAATGCGATACTATAATCGGTATGACTTCCCGTCAAATATTTATATAAATTCTTTTCTTTCCGAACTTCTACAAATTGAATTTTGCTCCATTTTTGATTAGAAGTTTCTAATTCAGCAGGAGAAGCAGCTAATTGAATCTTAAAAATAATTTCAGGTTTTTCTGCTTTTGGTAATTCCACAGCCTTAGGAACAACCATTGTTTTTGGCCGATTGGCTACGATAGGTTTTTCTGCAACAACTAGGCTTGTCGGAACAGCTCTTGGTTTTGCTATTTGCTGTTGAGGATTAACTTGAGGTTGAAGAGTCCTTTGTTGAGGAACAGTTCTGGTATGTTGTCTAGTATGCCTGATTGGCGTACTGTTCGTAACAGGGGTCACTAATGCAACAGATTGTGGTCTTAATTCAGTAAGCGGTATGGAAGTATGTTCTTCTACTTCTACTTTATAATCTATAAATGCTTCAAAAATAGCATTCGCCATTTTATTTTGTCCTGCATTAGTTGCTAAAAAAGCCTCTTCTTTTGCATTGGTCAGATAGCCTGTTTCTATTAAAACACTTGGCATGGTCGTTTCTTTTAAGACGACAAAACCTGCTTGCTTAACACCTCTACTTTTTCGTTGTGCTTTTACTTTAATTTTAGCTTCTACTTTTTCTGCGAATTGAATACTTTTATCTAAGAATGCATTTTGGAACATGGATAAAAAGATATGCCCTTCATCAGAATTTGGGTCAAAGCCCTGATAGTTTTTTTGATAATCGTCTTCTAATAAAATAGATTCATTTTCACGGCGAGCGACATCTAAATTATGCTCGGCAGTATGGAGGCCCATTACATAGGTTTCCGAACCATGTACTAGGTGTGCTTTATGTCCGAAGGCGTTACAATGAATAGAGATGAATAAATCAGCGTCATTTTTATTGGCGATGGCAGCTCTTTTATAAAGAGGGATAAATACATCTGTCTTTCGAGTATAAATAACGTTGATGGAAGGAAATTGCCTTTTAATGGCTTGACCAAGCTTCAGTACAACGTTTAAAGCAACGTGCTTTTCCTTGGATGTTTTTCCACTGCAACCAGCATCTTTTCCACCGTGTCCTGCATCCAATACAATGGTTTTAATTCGATAGCCATTAGCACCGATTTCGTTATCTTTGCTTTCTTTTACAGAAAGCGTAGTTTTACTAGCCAAATAAAATGTTTGCTCTGAATGATTCAGAGGAGTAAATGCATAAAAAGATAGTAAAATACTTAGTAATAAATTAATTCGTAAAGCCTTTTTCATAGTGTCTGTAAATTGCAATCAAAGTCAAGAAATAAAGTCTAAACAGCATAATAGCACCATTATGAATGGCAGCTAACTTTTGTTAGTTGTTTTTTGTAATGTAAATTTTTGGTTGTAAGCTAAGTTTCTTTGTAAAGCACTTTTCCGAGTGAACGGACAAAGCGGAGGAGATGAAAGGGGAGAACATTTAGTTTACACTTTTTAGCATTGAACCCAAATTAATAGTAGTATTATCTAAAATGGCGTTAATAATAGGTTATTCCTTTTCTAGAATTTGCCATTCTTAAATTGGACTAATAATTTGCATACAATAATTTTCTGTTTTGTTTATCGCAGACCTTCAAGTGTTTTAAAAACCTTGGAATGTCTAAATAAGGAATTTATCCTTTTATATTACTTCGGTAAAAGTAAAATTTTTACACAAGATAATCATTTATTCGGTTGAAAGAAACGCTTGCTTGTTTATTTTTTTTAGGTTTTGTTTGTTTTCAAACAATGTATGGGCAAATAGATACCTTGCCTAAAGGGAAACCTGTTGATTCTAGTGGTGTTTTAATGCCGCCTAAGGACACCTTTCCTCCTACACAAAGACCTAGGACATTTCCTACAACGACTACTACCGAACCATCAGTCAATATATCTGAAAATGCCTTGGATGAAAAGGTAGAATTTGGCTCAAAAGATACCATGGTTTTTGACAATGCGGAAAACAAGATGCACCTTTATGGAGATGCGTTTGTTAAATATCAAGGGATTGAATTGAAAGCAGGATATATAGTGGTGGATTTAGATAGCAATATTGCGGTAGCGCAAATGCATGTTGATAGTATTGGTAAAATTGCAGGAAAACCAGAATTTACGGATGGGGCGCAAAATTTTAAAGCGACTAAAATGCGCTATAATTTTAAATCGCAAAAAGGACTTGTTTTTGGCGTTTCTACGACTCAAAGTAATTTGTTTTTGACAGGTACGAAAACTAAATTTATTTCTAAGGAAATCCGAATTAAAGATTCTATTGCGACAGAGAATATTTTGTACAATAGAAGAGCGATTTTTTCAACTTGCGATTTGCCGCACCCTCATTATGGAATAAGAAGTGGTAAACAAAAAGTAATTGCAAACAAAGTAGTAGTAGCAGGGCCGTCCAATTTAGAAATTGGTGGCATTCCTTTGCCATTAGTTTTACCTTTTGCAGTGTTTCCATTAAAACAATTTAAAAGTACAGGACTAATTTTTCCACAAGGCTATGAATATTCACCACAATGGGGTTTTGGTTTAGATGGAGTTGGGTGGTATTTTCCGATTAGTGATTTCATTGACTTGCGAGCTACAGGTCAGATATATTGGCATGGGACTTGGGGCATTACGGCTGATTCTAGATATCGAAGACGCTATAAATATAATGGTAATTTTAGGCTATCTTATTCTAGTAGAAAAAGTATTGGCGAACCTGACCGAACTAAGTCTTATGCAATTCGGTGGAGCCATAATCAAGACAGCAAAGCGCATCCTACTCGACAATTAAGCGGTAATGTCAATATCCAAGGAAATGGATTTCAACGCATCAATAATAATGATGCTAGAAGTGTTTTACAAAATCAGCTTTCTTCCAATGTATCCTATAGTCAGCGTTTTCCCGGTAAACCGTTTCGATTATCTGCGAATATGAGTCACTCTCAAAATACGCAGACGAACAAAGTAAATATTAGCTTGCCAACGCTAAACTTTCAAATGGATAGAGTCTATCCTTTTAAGGAGAAAGGAAGTAGCGGGAGCAAAGAAAAATGGTATGAAAAAGTTTCTGTTCGGTATAATGCCCAAGCTCAAAATAAATTTGTTGCTACAGATACGACGTTGTTTTCCCAACAGACACTAAATGATGCACGCTTTGGGTTTAAACATGACGTAAGTACAGATTTGAATTTTAATTTATTGAAATATATCAACGTTTCTCCAAACGCTCGTTTAGAAGAAGTTTGGAATTTTAATACCATTCGCAAAAATTTTGACCCTACGATAGAAACAGAACTGGATACGTCGGAAAATGTTTTAGATACTATTGGTTATGGTTCTGTGCTAACCGACACGATTTTTGGTGCAGCGCCCTTTAGAGGATTCACGACAGGTGTTTCCTTTAACACGATTATATATGGTACAGTACAGTTCAAAAGAGGGCGATTAAAAGGAATTCGACACACCGTTAAGCCAAGTATTTCTTTAAATTATATTCCAGCTTATATTAATAGAGATGGTTTTTTTCGTAGTGGAGTGGATACCGTAGATACAGATATTCGAGAAGATTTTAATGATCGATCAACTTATAATATTTTTCAAGGAGGTGTTTACGGTACGCCGAGGTCAGGTAAACGGCAGATGTTAATGAATTATTCCTTAAATAATATTTTTGAAGCGAAGTATTATTCAAAGAAAGATTCGATAGATAAGAAGCTAAAAATATTTGACAATATTAGGATTGGTGGGAATTATAATTTTGCGGCAGATTCACTTAAGTTTAGTACAGTAGGCGCAAGTGGGACGACTAGACTTTTTAAAGGAATGACTACTATTAGCATTTCAGCAAGTTGGGATCCTTATGCCGTCAATGCTAATAATCGACGGGTGAATAAGTTTTATTGGCGAGAGAATGGTAAACCACTAAGATTTTTACGATCAGATTTTCGATTTAATACTCGAATGTCTGTAAGTACTTTAAAGAAGTTATTTAAAAAAGATAGCCCTGCTACTAACCGTAGCAGCAGTAGTCGTGATGCACAAAGCGGTAACCGTAGAGGCTCGAATGGGCAAAATGAACCACCTCAACCACAGGATGGTTTCTTAAAATTTTTAGAAGGATTTAATTTAAATCATTCGCTAGTTTTTAATGCTGCTAAGGATAATAATCAACAAACAAATTGGGAAATTAGAACGCATTCTATCAATGTAACGATTCAACAGATTAAGTTAACAGAAAATTGGGGTGTTGGTGTAGGCAATATTGGTTATGATTTTAAAAATAAACGAACGACTTATCCCGACTTGCGCATTACCAGAGATTTGCATTGCTGGGAAGCCTTTTTTTCTTGGCAACCACAACGGGGTACTTATTATTTTACCATTAAAGTTAAGAATGCGCCACTCGATGCTTTAAAGATTCCTTACAGTAAAAATAATGTGGATGCTTTTGGTGGCTTTTAGCCCTTTTTTAAGATTTTAATTAATTTGTGACTTTCAATTTCTGTAGGAAAATAGGGTTATAGTTGTTATTAAAAATAATTTATACAAAAAATAAAAATATTTAATACGCCTGCTTTCCTTAATCATTTCTTAAGTCTTTCTGATTCTGTAAAAAAATATACCTGTCTTATTTTTTGTATCTCAATTATTTTTAGTTATTTAAATATTTATAAAACACTAATAGATTACTTTCGTAAGAAGATAGCAACCAATTTTAAAAAGTATTTTAGTTGTTTTCTCGAGAGAAAAGAAATACTTTTTAGAACAAAAGCTTGATAAAGAACGTTTTATATATTTTTGGCAAGGTTTTTGATAAAAAAATTGCTTCAAAGCTGGATAAAGTGCTATAAAAAGGCTTATATTGCAAGAAGTTAAGGTGATTAAAAGAAGCATTGAATTGACCCTTCCCCAAATTATCACCAATTTCTACAAATGTTATCCAGCTAATAGTATTTAATTTTCCCCTTTTTGAGATAAATAATAAACGGCACAAACCTAAAGATACAGCAACAAACCATGGCAAATCCGTTATTAAAACAGAGTTTAAGTCACAAACTCCTTCAAAAGCTATCCCCACAACAGATTCAATTAATGAAACTGTTGCAGATTCCTACGGCTACTTTAGACCAAAGAATCAAAGAAGAGTTAGAAGCGAATCCAGCTTTAGAGGAGTCAGAGGATCAAGAAGAAATAATTGATGTAGGTGAAGACGTCGATGATAATTATGGTAACGGAGAGGAAAAAAACGTTGATACCGAACCTGAACCAGAGTCAGTAAAAGACGATGAATTTGAATTAGATGATTATTTAACGGAATATATCGAAGATGATCCTTCTTCTTATAAATTGAGAAGTGATAATTATAATATCGAAGAAGAAGACAAATCTATTCCTATTGCCGTAGAGAATTCTTTTCACGAATCTTTAGAGCGACAATTGGGCTTATTGAACTTAGACAGTGAAAGAGCATACAAAGTAGCAGCACAAATCATCGGAAGTATTGATGACGATGGCTACTTAAGAAGAGAGCCTATTGCTATTATTGATGATTTAATGTTTTCGCAAAACATTACGACCTCTGAAAAAGAAATTAATGACCTATTAAGTAAGATTCAGCGGTTTGAGCCCGCAGGAATAGGTGCTAGAGATTTACAAGAATGCCTTAAGATTCAATTAGATAATAAATTAGAGGACAGAGACTTATCGGTTATTGAACGAAAAGCAATTACCAATGGCTTAAAAATTATTACTGCTTATTTTGACCAATTTTCTAAAAAGCATTACATCAAATTAAAGCGACAGTTAGGTGTTAATGATGAAGATTTAAAATATGCAATTGATGAAATTTTAAAACTAAATCCAAAGCCTGCTAGTGGGCATAACGGTGGAGGGAATAGAAAGAATTCACATTATATCGTTCCTGATTTTATTATTGTCAATAGAGATGGTGAATTAGATTTAACCTTAAATTCTAGAAATGCGCCAGACTTAAGAATCAACGATCAATATAAAGATATGTTGACTTCTTATAAAGTCAACCAAAAAGGAAAAAGAGCGAATCGGCAAGAGAAAGAAGCAGTGATGTTTATCAAGCAGAAAATAGATTCTGCTAAGTGGTTTATTGATGCTATTCGCCAACGCCAGCAAACGATGTATCGTACGATGTACGCAATTCTACAATATCAATATGATTTCTTTTTATCTGGTGATCAAAAGACTTTGCGTCCGATGATATTGAAAGATATTGCGGAGATTACAGGCTTAGATATTTCGACAGTTTCTAGAGTTGCTAATAGTAAATTTGTGCAAACAGAATTTGGGACTAAACGATTAAAAGATTTCTTCTCTGAATCTTTGATGACTAAGAATGGCGAAGAAGTTTCTACGTTGGAAGTGAAGAAAATATTGACCGACATAATTAGTGACGAGAATAAGCGAAAGCCACTTTCTGATGAAAAATTAAAAAATATGCTACGGGAAAAAGGCTATAACATCGCCAGAAGAACTGTGGCTAAATATCGAGAACAACTGAATGTACCTGTTGCTCGATTACGAAAGGAATTATAAAATATCTTTGAAGAAAAATAAAAAAGGTGATGCTCATTTGAGTATCACCTTTTTTGCGTATAAAGCGTATTTTATAATATTATTCGGAACTTTAAATCAATCATGCTTCATAATTTGCACTTTATGCTGACTTCGATGATTTCCTTCCTTTAGTTCTAAAATATAATGACCATTATTCAACCTTTGAACCCCTAAAGTATTCGTAGTACTCCCTTTGGGCAATTGCGTTTTGGCGACTTGTTTTCCGCTAATATCAAATAAGAAATTTGGCGTATTTGGCAAAACGTCACTATCTTGATATCCATTGGAAGCATCCACTCCTAAATTATCCGCAATGATTAATAGAATATTTGGTTTAGCAGGGTCTGTTTGTGCGACTACTCTAGTTTGGACAGTAGAGAAAAACAGTATTATTGCTATAAAGCTTAAAGTAAATTGGTAATTTATTTTTTGCATTTTAACTTTGATAATCAATCATTAAAGATTCGGTGGCAAAATATTATTTCCTATTAACGCTATATCAAAAGAAGGATTACTACATTCTTTTGTACTGGTTTCCCAAACTAAAGTTTGTTGATTTTTTGACATAATGCAAAAGTGTCTTCTTATATAAATTATGACTCTATAGTGAAGACTGTGAATCGATTATAAAGCGTACGACTCCCGAGAGTCGTGTTACTTTACCCTTACGATGAGTAAGTAACACGACTCTTGGGAGTCGTTTCCCATTTTTAGATACCCACACTTTTTACCAAAGTGCCAAAATTATAAATTGAAAATTGCCAAAAAGGGAGCTATTCTATTTTTATAAGAAAACCCTTGAAAATCCCATTACGTATAATTTCCTACCAATTAAATCCCTATTTTTGGATTTTCTAAGAAAACTACAAGGTATGCCTACTAAATACCTTCTAATTCATAAAAAATGGCTGAAAAGAAATTATTTTTACTAGATGGTCACGCCCTTGTATATCGGGCACACTACGCTTTTATTGCTCGCCCATTAATCAACTCCAAAGGCGTCAATACTTCTGCCATGATGGGCATGACTCGTTTTATATGGGACGTAATTCGTAATCAAAACCCTACGCATATTGCCGTCGCTTTTGATTTAAGTGGACCGACTTTCCGAAATGAAATGTACCCAGAATATAAAGCGAATCGAGAGGCACAACCAGAAGATATTACCATTGCCTTGCCTTATATTCGAGAGATTATAGAAGGATTTAAAATTCCTGTGGTCACTAAAGAAGGCTACGAAGCAGATGATGTCATTGGTACTTTAGCTAAACAAGCAGAGAAAGAAGGATTTGAGGTATTTATGGTGACCCCCGATAAGGATTATGCCCAATTAGTTTCTGATAAAGTGTTCATGTACAAGCCTGCTAGAATGGGCAATGGGGTAGAAATTTTAGGAGAAAAGGAAGTCTTAGAAAAATGGCAAATCAAGCGAGTGGATCAAGTAATTGATGTTTTAGGCTTACAAGGAGATGCAGTAGATAATATTCCTGGTATTCCAGGAATTGGAGCTAAAACAGCCGTGAAACTATTGGCTAAATTTGATTCGATAGAAGGACTTTTAGCCAATACCGACCAATTAAAAGGAAAACAAAAAGAAAAAGTCATTCAATTTGCGGAACAAGGTCGATTGTCTAGGCAGTTAGCGACTATTGATTTAAATGTGCCGATTCAATTTGATGCTAAGCGATACGAAATAGAAGCTTTTGATAGAGAACGATTAGAAAAGGTTTTTAAAGAATTAGAATTTAGGTCATTAGCGAAATCTATTTTAGGCGTTACGGCAAGTACCCAAGCTGGTCAACAAGGCAACTTATTTGGAAATCCAATAGCGGCGGGTATAGCCAATGCCGAAGCGAAACGCTACGTGAACGAACCAGCAGCACATTCCGTAGCAGAAAAGAATATCGAAAATACGGAGCATGATTATCAATTAGCCGATACGCCTGAATTGCGCAAAGCTTTAATTGAGCAATTGAAAAAAGAAACCTCTTTTTGTTTTGATACAGAAACAACTAGTATTGATGCGAATAGTGCAGAGTTAGTCGGTATTGCTTTTTCTTTTAAAGCAACGGAGGCGTTTTACGTGCCCATTCCTGCGAATGAAGAAACAGCAATGGCGATTGTAGCGGAATTTAAAGAAGTGCTAGAAGACGAAAAAATTGAAAAAGTAGGACAGAATTTAAAGTACGATTGTATTGTTTTAAAATGGTACGGCATAGAAGTTGGCGGTGCTTTTTTTGATACCATGTTAGCACACTATCTGATTGAACCAGAAATGCGACATGGAATGGATTACCTCGCAGAATCTTATTTGAAATATCAGCCTGTTTCCATTACGACTTTGATTGGTAAAAAAGGAAAGAATCAAATGAGTATGCGTCAAGTACCTGTGGAAAAAGTGGTGCAGTATGCTGGCGAAGATGCGGATATTACGTTGCAATTAGGAGAATACTTTCGACCAAAATTGAAAGAAGAAGGTTTAGAAAAACTCTATACCGAGATGGAAGAACCATTAATGAAAGTCTTGGTCGAGTTAGAATATAATGGAATTAATTTGGATGTAGGATATTTAGAAGCCTATTCTAAAGAATTGGATATCATCATTAAAGCAGCTCAAGCAGAAATCTATAAAGATGCAGGCGCACCATTTAATATTTCCTCCCCCAAACAAGTAGGAGAGGTCCTTTTTGACAAAATGGGCTTACCGTATCGCTGGAAAAAAACAAAATCTGGACAGTATTCTACGAGTGAGGAGAAATTGGCAGAGATGGCAGATGATTTTGAAATCGTCAATAAAATTTTAAAATATCGAAGTTACTCTAAGTTAAAATCTACTTATGTAGATGCTTTGCCCAACATGGTCAACCCAAAAACAGGTAGAATTCATAGCTCTTTTAATCAAGCCTTAACCGCTACAGGTCGATTGAGTTCTAATAATCCGAACTTACAAAATATTCCGATTAGAACACCCGAAGGTAGAAAGGTCAGAGAGGCGTTTATTCCAAGAAGTGAGGAGTATATTTTATTAGCAGCGGATTATTCTCAAATAGAATTGCGTTTGATTGCAGAATTAAGTGGAGACGAAGCGATGTTGGAAGCCTTCCAAAAAGGACAAGATATTCACCAAGCAACGGCGGCAAGAGTTTATGATAAGACCTTAGAAGAAGTAACTCCAGATGAAAGAAGAAATGCCAAGACCGTTAACTTTAGTATTATCTACGGAGCAGGAGCCACTAATTTATCGCAGCAATTAGGCATTCCTAGAAAAGAAGCAAGTCAGTTAATCAAGAAATATTTTGCTCGTTATCAAGGACTCAAAACCTATATGGATAAGGTAGTCGAACAAGCAAAGCAGGATGGTTTTGTAACAACCCTAATGGGCAGAAGAAGGCATTTAAGAGATATCAATTCCAAAAATGGTATGATTCGGAGTCACGCAGAACGAAATGCGGTAAATACCCCGATTCAAGGAACAGCAGCGGATATGATAAAGATGGCGATGATTAAAGTGCAAAAAGCTTTAACAGATGGGAATTTCAAAACCAAAATGATTCTACAAGTACATGATGAATTGGTTTTTGATATGCATAAATCGGAAGCAGAAACGGTGATGCCGCTTATTGAAAAGAATATGAAGGAAGCGATGCCTGGTTTGAAAGTGCCTATTTTGGTGGGCATGGATACTGGGGCGAATTGGTTGGAGGCGCATTAGTAACCAAATAAAACAATCAAATGAAAAATAAAAAAGAGGAGCAGTTTCTAAAAGAGATTTCTGAAATCACAAAAAAGAAACACATTATTTTACCAAAATCTATTACTCTTCAATTAAAAGATTTAGAAGGAAATAATTTAGAAATAGAAAATGTGCTTTTTCATTTAAATATTTACATTGGAAACTCAGGCGGGTATTATACTTACAATTCTATACCTACGGATAATCAAGGAACTTTATTTCTTACTCAGGAACAAATCATTAATAATACGGAACTTAAGCATCATTATAATCCGTCATTAATTTTAGATAATAGACCAGTTAGGTTTGAAATTTTCATACTAGGTAATGCTGTTCTATCGACTTTGATTTCAAGTCTAAGAAATTATCTTTCTAATAGCTTAGCTTACACAATAACAGATTTGAAAAGAAAAGGGTTTAGTGAAATTCAAATAGAGGAGGCAATATCTAAAATAAGAAAGGCTAAAGAGAGAGATTATACTTTCTATGAATTTCTTAAACAAAATAATAATAGCTTATTGAACTATACGGAAGAGAATGCAAAAATTATAGGGCAATGGGAATCAGAAGATGATTTCAAATATGAATTAAAAATTCATCTAAATTAATACTAATAAAAAAACGCTAGACTTCATCAAAAGCCTAGCGTTTTTTATTCCACTATGATTACTCAGGTCAGAGACCTAAGCTACTTAATCCTTATAAAACAACCACTTCCCCATCTCCGTAAAAGTAACTTTCTTCCCGTATAAGAAAATACCAACTCGATAAATTCGACCAGAAATCCAGACAAAAAAGACAGTCGTACCGATTAATAAAATCAAAGACAAAGCCACTTGCCACATCGGTGGGTCGAATGCCAATCGCGCAGGCATAATGAAAGGCGCACTAATCGGGAAGATAGACCCCCAAGTAGCTAAAGTACCATTCGGTGCTTGCATCGCTGGAATCATCGTATAAAAGGATAAGATAATCGGCAACGTTAAAGGCAGGGTCAATTTTTGCGCTTCACTTAAATCATCGCCAATCGCAGAACCTGCTGCGGCATACAAAGAACTATACATAAAAAAGCCAAGCAATAAATAGATAATAAAAGCAGGAATAATCAACCACCAATTAATGGCACTAATCTCTGTAAAGATTTGTAAGGCCATATCCTGTGCTTGTTCGTCACTAATGCCAGAACCTGCGGTAGCCATTTCTACTTGTGTTTGGGCAGTATCAATGCCCATAAATAACTGCGCCCCAAGAAAAATTAAGGGGAAAAGAATCGCCCAAATCGCCATTTGAGTGAGCGTCACCCCACCAATGCCTATCAATTTTCCTAACATTAATTCAAAAGGCTTAACCGAAGAAACCATCACTTCCACAATTCTATTGGTTTTTTCTTCCATAACCCCCATCATCACTTGAGAACCATTGATGGAAATAATCATCACCATAATAAAACCGAGCATCATACCGACTGCGGTTAGAATATTCCCCGTAATAGAACTTTGATTTTGTGCCCCTTCTTTAATCGGTTCGGGGTCAATGGACACATTACTTTGTAACGTTTCCAGTTGATTCTTATCTAAGCCTAAAGTTGCTATTTTATAATCTCTAATTTTACGTCCTATTTTTCGTTCTAGCGATATTTGCGTTGTCAAACTCAACTGGTCTTCTGTATAATAATTGACCGTAAAATCTTTTACTTCTATGCTACTAGGTTTCGGAATCACTAAGACACCATTATATTCTTTATTGGCTACTTTCTCTTTTAAACTAGCTAAGCCTTCATTCGGAAAGGAGAAATATAAATCATTTTCATCCTTCATCGTTTTATTCATAATGCCAGCCTCGTCGATAATGGCAATTTTGTTTTTTTCATTTTCTTCATAACTAAAAATGAAACTCACAACGACGATAAACAGAAGGAAAAAGAAAGGAATTAATAAAGTCGTTAAAATAAAGGATTTTTTTTGAACCCTTGTGAGGTATTCTCTTTGGACGATTAACCACAATTTATTCATTAGAGGTGCTTTTTTAATTTTCAACCTGCCCGACTAGTCGTCAGGCTGGCGGGTTTAAAATTTTCAAGTAACAATTTTCAAAAGGTGCTTGTTTGCTCAATTTTTAAATTGAAACTTGATTAGGAAACTGCAAACTGCAAACTGTTTTACTGCAAACTGCAATACTGCCTACTGTCCTACTCTTCGCTTTCACCAACTTGCTTGATAAATATCTCGTTCAGCGTTGGCAAAATTTCATTAAAAGATTGGATATGAACGCCCTTGCTAATAAGGTAATTCAATAATTTATTGGAAGCACTTTCTTCCGTTACTTGAACGGTAATAGATTTTTTGCCTTGTCCGATGATTTTATAAGAATCATCCGCAGCATCCGTCATTTGTAAATTGTCAGGTAAGCTGCCTGTATATTTAATTTTGTACAAATTATCTTTGAATTGATTTTTAACATCCGCAACCTTTCCTTCTAGTATTTTTTGTCCTTGATTGATTAAGACAATATGTTCACAAACTTCTTCTACTTGCTCCATACGGTGGGTAGAAAAAATAATGCTTGTCCCATTTTGGTTCATTTCATCAATTTCCGACTTAATCAAATTGGTATTAATTGGGTCTAAACCAGAAAAAGGCTCATCTAAAATTAATAATTTAGGTCGGTGGATAACGGTTGCAATAAACTGAATCTTTTGCTGCATTCCCTTAGAAAGTTCTTCTACCTTTTTATCCCACCAATCGGTAATACTAAATTTATCAAACCAATAGTGAATTTGTTCTTTCGCTGCTTTTTTAGATAAACCTTTTAATTGGGCAAGATACATTAGGTGGTCTCCAACCTTCATCTTTTTGTAGAGGCCACGTTCTTCTGGCATATAGCCAATCTGACTTGGATGATTGCTGTTTAATTTTTCACCATCTAGATAAACTGCACCAGAATCGGCGCCCGTAATGGTGGTAATAATTCGAATGAGCGAGGTTTTTCCTGCTCCATTTGGTCCTAATAAACCAAAAACGCTGCCTTTGGGAACGTCAAAGCTGACATTATTCACCGCAGTATGGTTTTCATAGGTTTTAATCACATTTTCTAATCGTAGTATTGGCATTCGTAGGTGTTTAACGGGTTACGAAACTTATAATATAGTCTCGAATTAATTAGTTCTGTTCGCAATAATCCTAAAAATAGTATAAAGCTTACATTTAATTCTATAGATACTTCTTTTTTTTATACCAAGAACTTTTGAAGTATTATTTTTGCATTCTTTTTAAGCTTAAAAGTACAGTTAGGAATGGAATAAAAATAACTATTACTTTTGGGCTAGTCTTTTTCCTTTATGCAGCGTTACAAAAATACTCATTATACTAATGCATAACTCCGTTTTTTGTGCCTTGCCTAAAGAAAAAATACACACCCCAAATTGTAAGACTTATTTATATTTCATTCCTTAATTATTAACCTTGAAAATTTAAGATTCATCAAAATTAAAATAATATGGATATTACGGTAACAGAGTTAAAAGAAAAATTAGACAAAAAAGAGGACTTTGTGTTCATTGATGTTCGAGAAGATTACGAATACGATGAATTTAACCTAGGCGCTAAATTAATTCCCCTTGGTGATGTGATGGATGAAGTGGATAATTTAGAGGAGCATAAAGACTCAGAAATTGTGGTGCATTGTCGGTCTGGTGCAAGAAGTGGGAAAGCGCAACAGATTTTAGAAATGCATGGTTTTTCTAACGTGCGAAATTTGGAAGGTGGGGTATTAGCTTGGATTAAAAAATATGGGAAGTAAAATCGAGTTGCGAGTTACGGGTTGCGAGTAAGGTCACACAATCCGTAACTCGGAATAGAATATCACAGAAAAGAAGCTACTTCCGCTAATAAACTATCCGGCACTTCCTCTGCAATAAAATGCCCAGAATCAACCGCCTTTCCACGCACATTAATCGCTTTCTCTCTCCAAATACTAAGCACATCTTGTTTTTGATAAGCTGGATTTTTTGCCCCCCAAAGGATAAGTAAAGGACATTGAATGCGTTCGGAAAAATCTGCTCGGTCGTGTACCAAATCAATCGTCGCCCCTGCTCGATAATCTTCACAAGAAGCATGCAAAATAGCTTTATCATGCACCGTTCGACTATAAGCAGCGATAGATTCAGGCGTACAAGCACCCGATGCCGCCAATGGCCCAAAGATAGCTTTCTCCATAAAATTCGAACTATTGCCAATTAACATTTCTGGTAATGGATAAGGCTGAATCAAAAAGAACCAATGCCAATAATTGGTCGCAAATGCTTGGTCCGTATGGTCATACAACCATAAAGTAGGTAGAATATCTAATAACACCAATTTTTCTATTTGTTGTGGATAATCCAATGCCATTCGATGTGCCACTCTTGCCCCTCGGTCATGCCCAATGACTTTGAACCTATCAAAGCCTAATGCTGCCATTACTTCTACTTGGTCTTTTGCCATCGCTCTTTTAGAGTAGGGATAATGTGCCGCATCTGTCCTAGGTTTTCCACTATCGCCATATCCTCTTAAATCAGTTGCGACCACCGTATAGTTCTTCGCCAAAGCAGGTGCTACTTTATGCCACATGATATGACTTTGTGGATAACCATGAATTAATAGCAACGGAGGTCCTTGTCCACCAATGACTAGATTGATTTCTGTTTCGGACGTTTTGATTTTTTTATTTTGGAAATTTGGGAAGAAGGTAGTTGTGGGCATATTTGATTGTTATTTTTTTATAGATTGTTGGACAACCTAATCATTTTGTTACGGTTATTTTTAGCTTATCCTCTGTCCTATTCGAGAATTTATCAACTGCGATAAAAGTTATTTCAAAATCTCCTGCTACAGTTGGTAATCCTGATAACTTCATTTTTTGGCTATCAAATTCCAACCAATCCAATTCATTTTCATTCATGCTTAAAGTCAATTGTTTATCATCTATGTCTTTAAAATAATCTAAAGGAATTGATAAATCGAATTGCTCACCAACCTGTACTATGGTATCAGAAATCGGCTTGTAAACAAAAGGCTTGAATACTTTTGACGTATTAACCCAATAAATATCAGCTTCCGTTAAGCCTTTTTCTCCAATTTGTAGACGCGTAAAAAATAAAAAATTGTTGTCAATACTTACAAATGGCCTCCTATCCCAATCTTTTGAATTTATGGTGGAGTCAAGCATTTGTGGTACTGTCCAGCTATTATTGTAGTTGCGATAGCTTATATATAAATCCATGAAGGTTTCATTATCCGTATAGCTACAAAATATTAGGTAGGTTTCCTCAGGAGAAATGAATACACTTTCATTATCATCTGAAGAATTTAATTCAACTATTTCTTTTACACTTTGATACTCCTCATCCACTAATTTTGAATAAAATAAATCGGCAGCGTAACAGTTTTCTTTTCCTTCGCAATTTCTATTGGAGGAGAAATAAATGGTTCCATCATTTGTCATACTCGCATTAGCTTCTCTGCTTATCGAACTTAATGGCATTGGTATTTTTATAGGAAAATCCCAATTATCATTCACCTTTTCAATACTCCAGATATCCGTAATATATAAGTTGTTGGTGTCAGGGATACTTTGGGCGTAAAGTAAAGATTTTCCATTAGGGGTAAAATACGGAAGAAATACATTGTCCTTTGCTAAAGGTTTAAACAGCTCTGGAGAAGTCCATTTATCATTATTTTTTTTTGAATAATGTATATCTCCACTAACGCCATCCTCCTTTAATACGCCAAATGCTAATTCCCGCGTATCGGGTGTAAACGAAATCCCATGCTCAAATCGACCTTTCTTTGAAATTAAACCTTCTCCGAATATCATAGGAGTTGTTTCTGGTTCAGTTTGTCCAAAGTAATCAAGGGTAACAGTATTCGTCTTGCAACCAATCATTCCGATAATAATAAATGGAAGAATTTTTTTTATCATAGTTTTATCGCTTGCAATGTCTCGTCTTTTATAGTGCCCAACGTCGTCGCGTCGTCCCCGTTGTATGCAGTTTTTTTTCTAATTCATATCAACATACAAATGATAAACATTTACTAATTTACTATTTAATCTATATACAGTTTCACATATATTTATCCTTGCAGGTGAAATTCCATCCATTTCAGATGTCCTAAGTAATTTATAATTTGGAATTTCCACAATTGGTAAATATTGAACATATTTTTTCCATGATTTATTGAATTCTTTTAGCTCAGAAAATACTATTACGAATATAGTATCCAGTCCATTAGCATTGTATCCAGAGAGTTTTGCTAAATGTTTTTTTATTGAAGTTTTGTCAAATGAATTTTTTAAATTAAATGCCTCACATAAACTTATAACTTCTCCAAAATCATTCATTATTTTAATATCGATTTCACCAATAGTTTTTCCTGTTTCAGATACTCCGTAACCAGATTCATCTTTTGCAATATATTTTTTTATTAATGACGCTAATTGTATAGTTCTGCTTTTCTCATCACTTTTAATGGTTTTCCTTAGCCCTTGTAATTCTTTTGTTGACCTAACAATTTCATTTATTAATATAAAATTATTCGATAAGGATTTTATACTTTGGTCCAATGATTTGTTAAAAAGTCGGATTAGTTTTTCTCTTTTGAAAAGAAAGTGTTTTTTAGTAACAAAATCAATTAGTTTATCTCCATAAGATAATTTCATTTGAATACCATCAATAATCGTTGCTACTTTCAACTCTCTATCTTTAACAGACATGTTAGTTAATTTATATACTTCAACTTCAAAATTAATTGCAAGTATCCTAAAAACAAGTATACAAAAGTCTTGTAACAAACTACTACAAAATAATTTTAGGTCTTCAAAATCACAATTACCTATGATGTATTTAATGTTCCAATAGCCTTTATCGTAAATCGAGATTTTAGAAGAGAGTTCATACTCTATAATTTCATCATAAAATTCGTATCCTAATCTATTATTAGCAAGAAAATTAATATCGTTAATCAAGTTTTCGTGAACACTAAACCATGTATTCTCTAAAATGTATTTATTCTTATCAAAAATTGGAACTAAAGGTAATAATTCAATTCTCTTTGAATCAATTATAAGTGTTTCAACTTTGTAGATAATTTTACTGAGTACTTCCAAATAGTTTAAAGTTCGTTCTAAAGACAATCTAACTTTCATTTATTTAGAATACATTTTGTGAGTATAAATATTTGATTTAAATCAGGATGAATCATTTTTTTAAATTTCGTACAACGGCCGTATTTTATGTATAGACAATATGAAATGACTATCAAATAATATTCACCTCAGCAGTCAACGAAATCCCAAATTTCTGCTTAACAGAAGCAATAATATCAAAAGCCAACCGCTTAACCTCCGCACCAGTAGCATCTCCATAATTCACTAAAACCAAAGCCTGTTTAGCATGCGCCCCCGTATTACCTATTTTTTTACCTTTCCAACCATCCTGCTCAATCAACCAACCAGCAGGTACTTTTACTTTTCCATTGGGCAAATCGTAAGAGACAATATGGGGAAACTGTTGTTGTAATTGCTCAAAATGAGTCCGAGTAATTTCTGGATTTTTGAAGAAACTTCCAGAGTTACCCAATTCCGCAGGGTCAGGTAATTTGCTAGAACGAATGGCTATTACCGCATCACTTATATTTTTTATGGTAGGTTGGTCAATACCATTATCTGCTAAGTGCGTTTTAATCGCTCCATAATCCATGTTCAATTGATGGTGCTTTTTAGTCAACTGTAAAAATACTTTCGTAATAAAATATTGTCCTTTTAACCGCTTTTTAAAAACACTATCTCGATACCCAAATTGGCAAGCTTTTTTACTAAAAGTTTTCTTTCGCCGAGTGGCTATATTAATCGCTTCTAGTTTTATAAAAACATCTTTTAATTCTACGCCATACGCCCCAATATTTTGAATGGGAGAAGCGCCAACAGTTCCTGGAATTAAGGATAAATTTTCAATACCGCCATAATTATGAGCAATTGCCCAAAGCACTAATTCATGCCAATTTTCGCCACCGCCAATACTCAAAGTAACGGTTGTTTCGGTTTCTTCAATAAGGTCAATTCCCTTAATTTCATTTTTAATGACTAAACCAGCAATATCTTGGGTGAGCAACATATTACTACCACCGCCTAATATAAAAACAGGTTGGTAAGATAATTTTAGACCTTGTTTTAAATCAGTAACAGATTGGACTTTGAGTAGATTCGCTGCTTTTGTATCCAATCCAAAAGTGTTATAAGATTTGAGGGAGTAGTTTTTTAGTATAACCATGTAAGCGTTTGACAAGTAGGTTTCTTCATAAAGTGCTTCCCGAACTTTAAGTTCTGGAAGCACTAGAACAATATTAGTTGATATTTAAGCAATCTTTTCATCTTCTCTAAAAAAGATAAGGAAGATAATGAGTACCGCTACTGCTAAGCCTGCGGGTATCATCCAAATCTGTGTCCAATCATGCCCCACTTCTGCACCATTTTCCATAATGGTATAATTGTTTACAATTTGTCCAGCAATGATTGCGCCCAAATACATGCCAATTCCATAAGTTGCTAAAGTAATCAAGCCTTGCGCACTTGCCCGAACTTCCTCTGGTGCTTCATTATCAACATAAATTTGACCAGTAACAAAAAAGAAGTCATAACAGATTCCATGTAACAAAATACCACTATAAAACATCCAAACCATCGTTTGATTATCACCATAAGCAAACAATACATAGCGTAAAATCCAAGCTAAAATCCCCACTAAAATCATTTTCTTAACTCCTAAACGGCTAAAGAAGAAAGGCATTAAGAGCATGAAAATAATCTCAGACGCTTGTCCCAAAGTCATCTTGGCAGCCGCAAATTCCATTCCTGCTTCATTGAGGAAATTATTAGCGAAAGCAAAGTAAAAATTTAAAGGAATGGAGACTAAAAAAGAACTAATCACCAAGACGGCAAAATTTCGATTCTTCATCAATTTTAAGGCATCTAGACCTAATAGTTTCCCAACATTAATTGGTTGCCCTTTACTTTCCGAAGGCGTATTTGGCAAGGTAAAACAATACAAACCTGTAACTAAAGAAGCCATAGCAGCTACGATAAATTGAGTGCTAGAAGCTTCTAATTTAGCAAAACTGATAATTAATCCTGCAATAATCCACCCAATCGTGCCTAGTACTCGAATGCCAGGGAATTCTTTTTCTGGGCTCGACATTTGATAAAAAGAAACTGCATTGGTTAAAGCCAAGGTTGGCATATAAAAAATAGAATAGATTAATAACACCCAATAAAAAGTATCGGGATCACTAACCGAAGAAAGGTAGTAGAGAATTCCAGCTCCAATAACATGTGAAACGGCCAATACTCTTTGCGCTTCAAAAAAACGATCTGCAATAATTCCTACAAATAGTGGAGAAATAATAGCCGCAATACTAATCGTACTGAAAATACCTCCAATAACAGCTCCATTATAGCCCAAAGTGTGAGATAAGTAATTACCTACCGTCGCATACCAACATCCCCATACAAAAAATTGCAAGAACATCATAATTGACAACTGTACTCTAATACTGGTTTTCATCTATACTTTTTTTAATGATTGAAAAGGAAAACGAAAGATAGGAAAAAATCCCATTGGGCAATTAATCCTAAGTGATTTTCTGTTTTTATAAAGCGGACTTCTCTAAATGTCTGCTTTTTTTCCTTAAACTTGTACTTGTAAATCAAAATCTCTATGCAAAAGCATTTTTCCTTAGGCGCTTTTTTTATTTCTTGCTTAGTCATTATAACCATGGCACTTTGGTATCCTAAATGGGAAAAACCAGGAACAGAAGCGACTTTGAGTTGGGATGTGATGGGCTATTATTTATACTTACCTGCCTATTTTATTTACGATGATTTAGCACAAGTTGGGTTTAAAGACGAGGTTATTAAAAAATATGGGCCTACGGCTGGGTTCTACCAAGCTTTTAAACACGAGGAAAGCGGGAATTATGTAATGAAGTATTCGATTGGCTTAGCGGTATTATATTCGCCATTTTTCCTTTTAGGACATGCCTATGCTTTGATTAGTGATTATCCTCCTGATGGATTTTCTTTGCCTTACCAAATCGCTATTAGTTGGGGCAGTTTATTCATAGCCTTCTTAGGTTTATGGATTTGCCGAAGTATCTTGCGGCGGTATTTTTCAGAAATAGTTACGGGAATTAGCTTGCTTTTAGTTGCTACTGCTACGAATTATTTGAATTATACAGCGATTGATGGTGCTATGGTGCATAACTGGATTTTTACCTTATTTGCCCTATTAATTTGGTTGAGTATTAAATGGCATGAAAACCCCAGTTTTTCTAAAAGTATTGGTATTGGACTTTGTATTGGCTTAGCTGCTTTGAGTCGCCCAACGGATGTACTCGCTTTTCTTATTCCTATTTTATGGGGTATTGAAAACAAAGCTAGTCTCATAAACCGTTTGTCTTTTTTACAAGCACATTGGCAGAAATTAGCGGTGGCAATATTGACCGTAGCTTTGGTCGGTAGTATCCAGCTTTTTTATTGGAAAAGTATTACAGGCGATTGGATAGTTTATAGTTATGAAGACCAAGGATTTAGTTGGTTCAAGCCACATGTCAAAAATGTATTGATTAGTTACCGAAAAGGTTGGTTGAGGTATACACCGATTATGCTATTGGCACTCATTGGATTTGTACCACTTTACAAGAAGTATCGGTCTTTATTTTGGATGTCTTTCCTATTCTTTTCACTCAATTTTTATATTGTTTCTGCTTGGGATGTGTGGGCCTATGGCGGTGCATTTGGGCAAAGAGCCTTGATTCAATCTTATACGGTTTTATTATTTCCATTAGCTGCTTTTTGGGAAGCTGCTTTTCAAACGAATTGGAAAAAATGGCTAGCTTTAGCTTTTGCTACTTTTTGTATCTGGCTAAATATTTTTCAGACCTATCAAGCACATGGACATGGTTTTGAAGTAGAAGCAATGACGAAAGCCTATTATTGGCGTATTTTTGCCAACGCCAATCCAACCGATTTAGACCGCAAATTATTAGATACAAGAGAAGATTTTCAAGGGGAAAGAAAAAATATACAACAAGTTTATTTGAATGATTTTGAAAATTCGATTGATACCATCAACTATTCTAACCGACAAGCAAGATCAGGTAAATCTGCTTTATTGCTACAAAAGTCAAAAGAATTCAGCCCTCCTTTTATCGTAGAATTGACGGAGAAAGCCCCTAAATGGATAAGAGTAAGTGCTGACTTTTATAGCCCATTAAAAGAGTGGAGTGTCTGGAATATGCACCAATTAATTGTTCGATTTGAAAAAGGCGATAAAGTCATCAAAAATCGAATTATTCGAATTCACCGACAATTGGGCGAACGGCAATGGCAAGCCAATTGGTCAGATATGCGTATTCCCAAAAAGGATTTTGACCATGTAAAAATTTATTTTTGGAATGCAGGGAGCGGAAAAGAGGTTTTTGTAGATAACTTGAAGCTTGAAGTTTATGAAGAGTAAATGCTGCTATGATGCATTTATGGAGAGAAAGATATTAATAGAGAAGCCTAAATGACAAAGTCTACGCCACGCTTTACCATTTCTTGATATTTTTCAGGATTAAAGCGGTATAAAAAAGCACCTTTACGAGAACTAGTTTTATCTTTTTCTTCTAATTTTTCTAATATTTTCATGGACAATATCTTCTTGCGAAAATTTCGGCGGTCTAATGGTCGCTGATAAATAACTTCGTAAAGCATCCGCAATTGAGGAATAGTAAATTTTTCAGGTAATAGTTCAAAACCAATAGGACGATATCTAGTTTTTCGACGTAATTTCTCTAGTGCATCTTGTACCATCTGATGGTGGTCTAAGATTAAATCAGGCAATTGGTCAAACTCAAACCATTGAGCTTTATACGTTTGGTCAATTTGCTTGTATTCCTCCGCAAGGCGCATTAAAGCATAATGCGCGATAGAAATAACCCTTGCACCTGGGTCTCTTTCGACTTCACCGTAACTACCCAACTCTTCCATAAAAACATTGGTCAATCCAGTATGGGTTTTAAGGACTCTCTCTGCTGCTTTTAAGACACTTTCTTCTTGTTTTACAAAACTGCCAATCAATGACCATTCATCCTGAAAAGGAGCTACTTTTCGTTGAAATAATAGGAGTTTCAGCGAATCGCGATCAAAACCAAAAATAATACAGTCCACAGCTAGTAGTAAGGGGGTAGCATCTGCATAATAAATCGGTGAAGTATTTTCTTTCACGAAAGACCTTTTAAGAAAAATGAATTTTGATTTTCCAAAGATAAGCGTTATTTTTACACTTCATAAAATAAGCTTAAAAAATACTCTTTATAACCAATGTAATTTTAGGTTTATAACAATTTGATTTTTAGTTTTATACAATATTTTATATCGTGCAGCAATTTCTAATCAAAGAAATTGCTGCTTTTTTGTAAAGTACGATTTTAAGCTTTTAATAATTAATATGGCTTTATCAATAAAAACACAGTCGCCAGGGAGAATTAATATTATCGGAGAACATACCGATTATAATGACGGATATGTATTGCCTGCTGCTATTGATAAAGCAACCGTTGTTCACTTGAAAAAAAATGGAAACCCTTCTGAATGTAGTATGATTGCTCTAAATATTGGAGAAGTCGCTTATTTTGATTTGAATAATATTAAACCAGTCGAAAGTGGGTGGCAGAACTATATGATGGGCGTGGTGCATGAATTGCAAAAAATAGGGGCAAAATTTACAGGATTTGATTGCGAGTTTGGCGGTAATGTACCGATTGGTAGCGGGATGAGTTCGTCTGCTTCTTTGGAATGTAGTTTAGCTTTTGCTTTAAATGAATTATTTGAATTGGGGTTTGATAAATGGCAGTTGATTAGGGCGGCGCAAATGGCCGAGCATAATTTTGTTGGTATCAAATGTGGCATTATGGATCAGTTTGCTAGCATGATGGGCAAAAAGAACCAAGTGATATTGCTCGATTGTCGTTCTTTGGAATATGAATATTTTCCACTTGATTTAGGAGATTATCAACTACTCTTACTAAATACAAACGTCTCTCACTCCTTAGGGGATTCTGAATATAATAATCGACGAACAGAATGTGAAAAAGGGGTAGCTATTATTAAAGAAAAACACCCCAATATCAAGAATTTACGAGATGTTACCTTGCCAATGTTAAGTGAATTTAATGGAGTAATGCCAGCCGTTACCTTTAAACGTTGTTACCATGTAGTTTCCGAAAACCAACGAGTTTTGGAAGCGACCGAGGCGATGAAAGCAGGCAACCACCAATTATTAGGAGAATTAGTCTACCAATCGCATTTCAGCTTACAAAACGATTACGAAGTTAGTTGCCCAGAATTAGATTTTTTAGTGCAGTTGACTTTAGACAAAGATTATATTATAGGTAGTAGAATGATGGGCGGCGGCTTTGGTGGCTGCACGATTTCTATTATCAAAAAAGAAATGGTCGGCATATTTAAGACCTATGCTTCCAAAGCTTATAAAGAACGATTTAATAAAGATTTAACGCCTTATACCGTTTCTATCGAAGATGGTGCTAAGGTGCTTTAATGAACGAGTTGCGAGTTACGGGTTGCGAGTTTGTATAGAAGTACTGTTTAATATCTAGTTAAAAACTAATCTTCGAGATTTACCTAAACATTAAGCATTTGTACTATTCCAACTCGCAACCCGTAACTCGCAACTCCAACAATGAAATGTTTGCTAATCCACAGCGAGATATTACGGCAGAAATGGCAGCGGCTAAATTGAGCCAGCAGGTTTATTTATCCACTCCTTCAATTCATATTCATAAGTCGTCAAACCATCTTGATGAATATTTAAGAGCATATCTCCAAAAGCATTAACCTCTAAAATATAGGGAATTCCCTTGGCAGAAATAGCCACATCCACCCCTGCATAAAATAAACCTCCGATAGCATTAACTGCTTTAATTGCAAGTGTTTTAGCTGCTTGGATTAGTGCTGCGCCCCATGCTTGTTTGACTATTTCAACCTGTCCTTTTTCGTTACCCAAATGTAAGTTCGTAATAAAATGTTTACTCATTCTAGGGACGATAAAGGCAGCTTTTCCATTAATAACCAAAATTCTAAAATCAACACTTTTTTCCTGAAAAGTCTTCTTTCGAATCCATTCTTCAACCATTAAATCACTCGGTAGCATTTTATTGATAATTGTTTTAATTTGAGTCAGCGAATGGTACTTTTGTAATCGTAAATTATTATACAATTTTCCTCTTTTTAATTGAATCGTCGTATACAACATTTGTTTACCATTCGCTTGTCTAAATGCCATTACTCCTGAGGCGGAAGAACCGTGATAAGGTTTGATAAAAACTTGGTGAATTTTTTCTTTTTGTAGCTTTTCAATTAATGCATCATAACTCGCCACTCTTGCTAGGATAATTTTAGGCGTTTGTATTCCTTGTTCGTTCAATAGCTGTTGACATTTCAATTTATGGAAAGCTAATTGAATGGAGGCTGGTGAATTTATGGGTTGTAATAATGGGTTTTCACCAATAAAATCAGCTATTCGTTGCAAGATTTTACACCAGCCTCGATACCAGTAAGGATTAGGATAAATTAATCCTTTTTCAAAAACTAATTCTTCTGAATGCGGGCAATCGCCTATCTTTAAAATGCTTTTCCACAGGTCAAAATTTTCTCCAGTAGAAGTAATTCTTAAGGCAGTTGGTACCGTAATCTTCGGCAAAGTATCTGTTATGATTTGCTGATAAGTCAGTAAATTAGCTGATATTTCTTTTTGCTGTAAAGCCTTATTCCAAAACTGTACTCTTCTAGAATCAGTTGCACCAATGGTTAAGAATTGTTTCTTTTGGATTTTCATTTATTCGCCAATTTCTACATAATAATAAACTTCATCATCGTATTCATCCGCTTCTTCTGCATCTCTTAAATTAATATTTTGAGTAGCAAATTTTTCTTTTAATTGTTTTTGCCATTTATCAGAAATAAAATGGTATCGACAATTGATATGCTTCAATTCCAATAAAGCATCATTATTATATAAAGCTTCTGCTCCTTTATCGGTTAAAGTCCCCATTGATAAATCTAAGGTCTCGATAGTTTTTAGAATACTTGCTTCTTGTAATGCTGCTGCCAAATCATTTTGCAGATGATAATTTTTTAAACCTAAGTATTTTAAATTAGGATAGTTTCCATTTATAATGGGTGTTAAATCTTCAGGCTTAATAGTACAACCATAATCATCCGTTCCTAACCAAATTTCTAAATGTTCTAAATTTTCCAAATTGGATTCGACAATATCTGAGATAACTTCACTATTTAACCCGCCTGTTTCTATGATGAGATTTTTTAAATTAGGTAAGTCAATTTTTCCTAATTTCAGACTTTCTCCACCTCGCACACCAAAGGTTTCTAGTGCGGGAAAATGTTGATAAAAGTTAGTATAATTAGCTTGCACAATCCAAGACATCTCACATTCTTCGGAATCCATATCTCCAATGAATAAATGTTTGAGTCCAGAGAAAGTATCTTTTAATTCAACTAATTTATCGAGTATTTGCGTAGAAATTGGGTCATGCGCATCTTGCCAAGCACCAATTACTAAAGTATCCATTTCTCCAATATTAGGTTGCTTAGCTAACTTGTCTAGCTTGTTGACAACTTTCAATTTTTCATCATAGCCAGATAATACTTTAACTGCTGTTGCTGGATTCATAGTCGAACCAAAATCTGTGACTGGCTTGCCTACCAAGGTATAACTATCTCTAACAATATGTGATTTGGCAGTTGCTTCTATATACCCCTTTCCTTTTTTTACTCGGATTAGTTTTTGCGCATCTTTAAGTGCTTTGGCTTCATCTGCAAAGACCTTGGTTTTGGAGGTTCCATTTGCTCCCACTCGACCATAAGTTACGGTGTGTTCGTTACCTGTTACGGTAATCCTCCAGAATTTATTACTGTTGTGGTCTTGGTAAATTAATTCAGCTTTCATGATTATTTTTTTTGTTTTGAAATATTATTTTGAGGAATTTGATTGTCTATTTTCTATATTTTGCTGACAGACCTCCAAGTGTCTTCAGAACCTTGGAGCGTCTAAGTGGCAGACTTATTATTTAGTTGCTAAAGAAATTCGCTCTAAAATTCTATCTCCATAGGTATTTTGTAAATCGAGTTCTTTTAAATTCAAGTAACCAATATAGCAGCGACAATGCGTATTGCTACAGCTAGATGGTTTTAAAATTTCGGATAATTGCTGTTCATAAATATTACCTAGTTTACTTTTAATGAAATGACAACGATAAATATTTCCTGCTCCGTCAATAGACAAACTTGATTCACCAGCAAAACAAGCCTTTCCTTGAGTTTCATAAACCGTGTTGTTCAAATTGAATAAAGGGTCAATTTTATTTAAAAAAGCAATGTCTTCCTTCGTGTAATAATTAGGCACTCGTTTATAAGCATTCACCCAGACATAAACGGATTTCGGTAAACTATCTCGTAATTGTTGTGCTTCTGAAAAATGTGCTGTTTTACCAACGATGCCTACACTAAATTTAATATTTAAGGTGATTAGTTGCTGACATTTCTCTACAAATTGTGCCATCTTTATTTCTGTCGGATGGTACGTCGTCCATAGTGCGACTTTAGATTTGTTCGTCTTTTCTAACCATGCTAATCGACTAGATAAATTCGTTTGGATAGCGACCTTTTTTACATTAGGTAATTGACTTAATCCAATAATAGCTGCTTGATAATAATTACGAATTAAAGCTTCTCCCCAAGGCGTAAATAAAATGCTAATAGTATAAGGCTGTTGACTAACCCAATCGACAAATTTATCAAGGCAAGCTTTATCATAAAGCAATTCTTTTCTCGTATTTTTCTTTTTAGCAAAAGGGCAGTAGTGGCAATCGTAATTGCAACTTTCTAAAGGACCTCGATATAGTATGTTAAGGACTGGTTTCATTTAATTATTATTTTAAATTCGTAAATCTTAGTAGAATCAATCTAGATTCAGACTCAACTACTCAATTCAAAATTTTGCATTAAATCTCTAACATTTTCAGAATAAAACATAGGCCCAATAGCATCTTCCATTTCCAGGCCTGATTCACTTAATTGTAAATACGCTCCTTTCCATACCAACCATTTTTTATTCAATAATTCTTGTACAACTGGTAAAGAGAGACAATCTTTTCCAAACTGCTGCTTGAATATTACTGGATATAAAACTCCTCCATCAATCAAAGATTTAATTAGAAAGCGATTCATTTGCTCTGCTTCATTCAGATAAAACCCATAATCAACGGTATTAAAAGCTTCTTTTAAACTATATGCATGAATAATCGCTTTGGTCGCCTTTCGAGTAACGGCGTAATTGGTACTATAATGCAATTGATTCGTATAAGAACGAGCACCTGCCCCAATCCCAATCATCCCATTTGTGGTCGCTGAATAATTATTGGTAATTACTGGTACATCCCCTTTTCTAAAACAACGCATAGAAGTTTGGACATAGCCGCTGTTTTTCAAGAAGTCTCTACCAATTCTATACAATTTTAAGCGGTTATCTTCGGCAGATTGTTGCATTTTACTCAACCCTGTTAAAGGACGAGTATAAAGTGGATAAAGAAAAATTTCCGTTGGTTCGTAAGCAAGGGTGTTTTCCAAAGAATACAACCAAGAAGCTTTTGTTTGGGAGTGAATGCCGTAAATCAAATCTAAATTGAACTCTGGTACAGCAGATTTTTTTATTAAATCTACTGCTTTCTGTACTTCTATTGGAGATTGCGGGCGACCCAATAATTTTGTTTCTGAAGCTAGCCAAGATTGAACACCCATACTAATTCGATTGATGCCATAAGCTTCGATTAATCGAATTTTTTCAGCGGTAATTGATTTTGGTGAGGCTTCAATACTGCCATATTTTAATTGCGTATTTACCCCTAAATCATCTTTGAAAATAGACAACATTCGGGCTAATTCTGGTGGAGATAAGAAAGTTGGCGTGCCGCCGCCAATAGCGTATTCTTCAAAATTAGTTGGTGCGATGGTTTCCTTGTAAATTCTTGCTTCTCTTTGAAGCGCATCTAAATATTCCCCTACACCTCCTTTAGGATTGGCAATGGTAAATAGATTACAAAACCCGCAGCGCATCTCACAAAAAGGGATATGTAGATAAGCAAATAAATTACTCGTATCTTCTTTTTGCCAAGCCGTTTTTAGTGCAATCGGCTTTTCTAAAGATTGATAAGTATGCTTATGCGGATAACTATAAGTATACTGTTCATAAACATTTAATTTGGTTGTTGCTGCTATCATATTATTGATTGGGTTGCTGGTATTTAATTTCAAATCTCAAAATGTACGTAAGGAACTTCCATTACCGTCGAATGCCCATTTCGATGTCCCCAATGTCCGTCTTCTCCATAAGCAGTTCCATGGTCGCTACAAATAATAGAAAAACAAGGCCCTTTCTTTAATAACGCTTCCATCAAAATAGGCAATTGACTGTCAACATATCTTAATGCAGCAGCATGACTTTTTGTATACTCTGAACGGTCAAGTATTTTGATTTTAAATCCAAGATTTATGCTTGCAAAACGTTAGTTTTAACATTGATAATCAAATAGTTATATTTTTGTTAAGATTTTCTTAACAATTCACAAAACTTGACCGTTTCTAGTATATCATCAAAATTCGCTGTTTTACTATAAAAATAATTAGGTTGATGAATAGCCGAGACATTGATAAATAAACAAAATTTACGAGTTTCTTTTGCTACCCAGTTTGCTGCCAATTTAAATTGATATTCCGTGGATTTCTTTTCTGTAACACCTGTTGCTACTGCCCAATAGCTTTCTTCAAAAAGACTAGGAAACTCTTGGCTTATTTTATTTTGTTTATTAAAAAATCCTACGCCTCCAATACAATTAGTCGCATAACCTCTATTACGCAAAGCGGTTATCAAATCATTTTCTTCAAAAGTAAAAGTGTCTATTGCGGTGGATTCACTTCCATGAAAAGTAGTGGCAAATAATCTAGGCGTTATTTTAGTACCAATTTTGGTGGGTAAAAAACCTGCAAAAAAGGCTTTATGAGAAGGATAGGTAAAAGAACCTGGTGAATATCTTTTTTCCCAACCTGTACTCGGTAAATATTTTTGAAAATTTGGCAACTTTCCTTGTAAAAATTGCTCCTGTGCAACATCATATCGCAAGGAATCCAATACCATAAATAAAATATTCGATTGACCAATTATTGCTTTCATCACTTCCATTTATTTAATACGCTATTCAGCATAGTTAAGGAAGTTATTTGAGCCACTTTTTTATGATTGATTGGTTGAGGATTTTTTGTCAAATGAATGGCATACCAACCTGCATTTTTAGCTCCTAAAATATCGTTTTCCCAATGGTCGCCAATCATGCAAAAAGTAGTAGCTGTTTTAAACGATTGTTCCACCAATTCAAACGCCCTTAACTCAGGTTTTTTATAACCTAGTTTTTCTGAAATGAAAATATGACTAGTTGGAAAAAATTGATTTAAACCTGTTTGAGCAATTTTTTTGGATTGATTGTCTACTCCACCATTGGTAAATAAGATGCATTCATACTCTTTTTGTAAAGTTGATAAGACCCTATTAGTTGCCTTATTAATCCTCACAAAATTGCCAATATTTTTGCTAATTAATGACCAGATTGTTGTTGCTTTGGTAGGAATTGCTAGGAAGGTTTGTAGCCATTTACAAAAGGGAATTCTATCGGAGTGTCCTTGTTCGTCTTGCTGTTCGATAGCTACCCTTTGCGAAGTAGATAATTGTAATTTAAAAAGATGCTCAATACAATCCAACATCGCTTGGTCTCGAAATAGAAGGGTATTATCTAAATCAAAAACAAGTTTAATTTTTTGGGTATTAAGTATATTCAAGAGCTGGTTGATTTACGTCAAGAGTTGAACAATCACTCTTCAAAGGTAAACCAAAGTGAATTAATTTGCAATATTTTGCGACTTAAATTTTGTAATTTCATTTTTTTGATTACAAAAAATATTATTTTTCAAAAATGCCAAAGAACTCATTTCCTGACCGAGGCTTAATAGAATTATAACAAGCCTCAAAAGTTGTTACTTTAAAATAAGGTGTAAGATATGCTAAGTAGTCTTCCTTCGTTCCACCAAAGGGGCGTTTAGAAGTACCAATAATAAGTGGAATATCAAACCATAAGCCCACTAATTTTCCTCCATCGACCAATAAATTGGCCATTTTTTGAGCATAAGCAGTTCTATTTTCTGTAGTCGGTTCAAAGGAGCAAAAGAAGGTCTGTTCAATAATTAAATCATACTGTCCTTTGTGCTCAAAAAAATTACCCAATAAAAGTTGTTTCGCTGGAAAATCAGGCACTCGTTCTTGAAGTGCCTTTAATGGAATTTCCGAAATATCTAGAACATGGACATTTTTAAATCCTTGCTGCCATAAATATTCTGCTTCGTAGGCATTGCCTGCTCCAGGAATTAAGATTTTTAAATTCTTATTGTCCAACTGGTCAATGTATGTTTTTAGTGGTGTGGATGGGTAGCCGATGTCCCAACCTGTTTGGTTTTCTTGGTATCTATTTGTCCAGAATTCTTTTTCTTGACTGGTATTTTGATTATTCAATGAATAGTAATTTTAAGTTTTTCTGACCTTGACTTGTTTGTATATTAAAGAAATAAATGCCCTTTTCTGCCAATTGTTCATTTTGATTTGCTCCATTCCAAATAAACTGGAAATCTTTTTCTCCGCTATTAACTTGTGGGTTAAATGTTTTAACAACTCTCCCTAATATATCATAAATATGGAATGAGATTTCTTTAGTATTTACTTTTTCACTAAGGCTTACTTTAATGGTTGTTTGTTCCCTAAAAGGATTTGGACTGGCAGTTATTTGAATTAAAGAATCAAGTAGGACTTCGCTAGTTGCGACCACTTGTTCTATATCCGTTTCATCTTCGCAATTTGTACAAACCTCTCCACCTTGTTCTACTTCTAAAGCAAGAAATGCGGTGTATAAAGATAATACTCGATTGGCGATACTAAATTGCACGATTTCACTAATTGTTGCATTGTCTTGTACGGTTCTTTCCAAATTATTGACATGATTTCCTGCCCAAATAGTCGCCGTTTTTTCAGCTGCTAAATTTGAATTACTTTGGGTGATTTCAAAATCACCATTATACAATTTATCGGATACTAGCCCACTAGCTTGGACGATAAATGGAAAGATGCCTTGGTATTGACCAACTTGAACAAATGCTCGATTAAGTGGAATTAAGCCATTATCTCTTCGATTGGAATAACGATTATAACAAAAACCATTTTCCAAAGTCGTATGAATATCCATTTGCCCCTTTTGTGCGCTTATTTCTGTTAATAATTGTTCTCCGATTAAAGCAAAATTCCCATCATCTCTTACATTACTATAATTAGCAGCCGTTAATCGACTAATGTTGGTATAGAAATATTGATTGCCCGAATACGGTTGATTCCCCAGCCAATATCTCCCATAATTTAAATCTTGATAATCTAATACATTAACAGGAATTAATTGATTGCCCATTTGTTCGGTAATCTCCTGCAATAATAAATTGTCGCCATCCAAATCTCTAAATTGATTGGCATTTGAAATCAATAATAAAGAAGCATTCGTTGGGTTTATCTTAGCAAATTCAACTGCTTTAAAAAATAGGCTTGGTTGATTACTATAGAGTTGTAAGGAACCAAGGTCTATATTGTCAAAAGCAGCGTCTATATTTTGGGCGCTCCCACTTATCCAAGTATCACTTAAGTTAGGCATTGCAGGGTTAGAAGTAATGATATTAAAAGAATCATTGACCGTCAGTTGTTTTTTCAATTGAGAAGCTATTTCAGACAACACTTGTTGAATAGGCATCGTGCTATTATTGGGTATGTAATCCAACATAATAGCAACTTTGGTGTATTCATCTTTTGCAATAGAGAAAACTTCAGAAGGCAAAAAGGCTAATTGATAAAAATATTCTGTTCCTTTTTGTAATTGACTGAAATATATTCCTTCTTTTAAAGGAGATTTAAAAGCAAAATCAATACTATTAATGTCCCCAATAGGTACAGAGGCTAGATGAAAAGCCCCTAAATTAGGATGCTGGACTGCTTCAAATATGGTCGCTGGTAATTGCAATAATTCAGGGTTCTCCCATTCATTTTCTGTAAAAGCTTGAATTTGAATTTTTTCTAAGGGTACTTTAGAGGTTTTCAAAAATTGAATAGGTAAATTAACAGAAATATGGTCTGTCGTAAAATCAGCGGGCATTAAGTAAGTTACTTTAACCCTTCTGGTCGAATCCGATTCCATTGGAAAAATTCTCAACTGATATTGAGTAGCACTTTCTTTGTATAAAATAGAAGGGTCTCTATTTCTTCCCACAATATCTTCATAAATAGTAGCCGCTGTCCACTTATCTATAATTTTTGCTTGAATAATATCTTCTCCTATCCACAACCAAGAATCATGTACGATAGCATTTTCTGGTAAGGTGAAATTTAAAACAGCTTCTAGGTTAACACCTTCTTGATTGGCAAAGAAAGATGATTTGGCAGAAACCGTTAAATACATACCGACTTCCATGTAAACACCCCGAGGATGAATAGTGAAACTCGCTTCTTCAATAGTACCTTGGTCGTCTTGCCACCGAATTTGAGGATTTAAGACGGTAATATTATCTAGTGCTTTGATTGTTGTAAAAGAAAGGCAAAATAGGAGGCATAAAAATGGGGTGAACTTGTTTTTCATGATGGGTGCTGTTAACTGGTTATAAAATGCTACTAAAGAATTTGTATATACCTTGTTTTACAAGTTATGCTTTCTTATAATGCTTTGCCTTTCCAATAGGTCGTGTAATGCTGACTTTGTCAGCTTACTTGCAGAATTAAGTACGAGGTTTAGTATCTAAATCCTACTTCATCAGAAATCTCCCAATCCACCCACCAAATACGACAACCCACCTTTTTTATACTAGCAAAACCCTCTTTTCTCCAACATTTTTGAGGTAATGTTATTTAAGAATTACCCGATTGTTTAATTAAAAATTACCCAAAAATGAGAAATCGTTTGTTGATTGTATGCGTAATGTTGGCCTTATTTGCCACAACGAGTATTGCCCAAACAACCCAAAATGTCAAAGGAACTATCCTTGATAAACAATCTGAAATGCCCTTAATCGGAGCAACGATTGAATTATTAGACACCGACAATGGAACCGTAACTGACATTGATGGTTATTTCCGCTTAGAGAATGTGCCAGTAGGCAGACAGTCTTTTCGAGTCAGTTATTTAGGCTATAATTCCATCACTTTACCGAATATGGAAGTGCGAGCTGGAAAGGAATTACTACTGGAGATTGCTTTAGAAGAATCCGTTGAAAAACTAGCTGAAATAGTCGTAACGGCAGAAGTTGCAAAAGACAAAGCCCAAAATGAATTGGCAACTTTATCTGCCAGAACTTTTAGCGTAGAGGACGTAACTCGTTATTCTGGTGGGCGAAGTGATGTTGCACGTTTAGCGGCTAACTTTGCTGGCGTTAGTACGTCTGATGATAGTCGAAATGATATTGTGATTAGAGGTAATTCTCCAAGTGGCGTTTTGTGGCGATTAGAAGGTGTCCCGATTCCCAATCCAAACCATTTTTCTACCTTAGGCACAACAGGCGGCCCTGTTTCTGCTTTGAACCCGAATCTTTTAAAAAATTCTGATTTTATCACCTCTGCTTTCCCTGCTGAATATGGGAATGCTTTAGCGGGTGTGTTCGATTTAGGCTTTAGAAGTGGCAATCGAGATGAACATGAATTTATGTTTCAAACAGGTGCAGTTAGTGGTATTGAAGCGATGGCAGAGGGACCGATTAATCAAGCAAAAGGTAGTTCCTATTTAGTGGCAGGTCGGTATGCTTTTACAGGCTTGGCGACTACTTTAGGTTTAGATATTGGTACGAACGCTGTACCAAATTACCGTGACCTTGCTTTTAAAATTGATTTTGGTAAAACTAAAATTGGTAAGCTAACCTTATTTGGTATTGGAGGTTCAAGTGATATTGATTTTTTACACGATGAAGTAGACGAAACTGATTTATTTGCCGCAGCGGATGAAGATGCCTATGCGACTTCTCAATTTGGGGTTGTTGGCTTGAAACATAATTTATTAATTGATGATAAAACTTACGTTAGAACGATTGTATCTTTTTCCACCGCAGGTAATGTTTTTGACCAATTTCGCTTTTTTAATATGGATACAGACGAAGAGAAAAGAATCAAATATTTTGAAACCGATAATACCGAAAACCGCATCTCCTTTTCTTCTTTTGTCAATCGGAAATTTAATGCTAAATGGACGATTCGAGCAGGTGTTTTAGTAGAAAAATTTAATAGTAATTTAAGTGCCAATACCAGAGAAAATCGACCTGATAGAGATGAAGATGGAAATCCAGATTGGGCAACCCTTTATGATTTTGATGGCAATGCTACTTTAGCGCAAGTGTATGCCCAAACGCAGTATAAACTTTCTAAGAAATGGACGTTAAATGCTGGGCTACATCTCCAATATTATGATTTAAACGAAAAAACAGCAGTAGAACCAAGGGCTGCGGTAAACTACCACGTTAATGAAAATCAAACCATTAATTTGGGCTATGGTTTACACCACCAAACTCAACCGATTCCGATTCAATTATTAGAAGAAGAAATACGCTCAGGCGTTTTTGAACAGACTAATATAGATTTAGATTTCACCCAAAGTCATCATTTTGTTTTGGGATATGATGTTAAATTGGGCAATAACTGGCGGACTAAATTAGAAGCCTATTATCAAGATATTAATAAGGTGCCTGTGGAACGATTTACTAGTAGTTTTTCTATTTTGAATATCGGTGATGATTTTGGTTTTCCAGAAGATGTTTTTAATCTAGAAAATACAGGAACGGGTTCTAATCGAGGTATTGAATTAACTATTGAACGTTTTTTTAGCAAAGGCTTTTACAGCTTAATTACCACTTCTATTTTTGATTCTAAATACAAAGGTAGCGATGGTATTGAACGAAATACCGCTTTCAATAATGGATATGTGGTCAATATTTTAGCAGGGAAAGAATTCAAATTTAAACCAGAAAGTCGCTATACTTTTACTTTTGATACGAAATTAACGACTGCTGGTGGTCGATATTATACGCCTACAAATTTAGCGCAATCTAAACTAGAACAAAGAGAAGTTAAGCAAGAGGAACTAGCTTTTTCCGAGCGGTTTGACCCGTATTTTAGGTTTGATGTAAAATTTGGGTTTAAAGTAAACAGTAAAAAACGCAAAGTCTCTCATCAGTTTTTTATGGATATTCAAAACGTAACGAATCGAGAAAATATCTTTGCTCGACGTTATAACCGACAAACAAATCAAGTGAACAATGCTTATCAATTAGGCTTTTTTCCTGACTTTATGTATCGGATTCAGTTTTAGTGATGAGTTATAAGTGGTGAGTTATGAATAGGGTTCAGAAGCACAATTTAATGTTTGTCAATAAAATAATTTCGAGTAGCGTTAAAAAATGGCTAATATTCTGTAGTTTGTCACTAAATCAAAAAAATTATAACTCATCATTCATCACTCATAACTAAAAAAGATGACACCAGCACTTGTATTCTCTATCTGTAGTCAATTGGTTTTGCCTCAATGGTTATTAATGATAGTCGCGCCAAAATGGAAATGGACGCAAAAGTTAGTCGCTTCTCGGATTATTCCTTTTATACTAGCGATCGTTTACGCTTACTATATCCTAACTTCTTTTGGAAGTGCAGAAGGTGGTGGATTTGGAACTCTAGAGGAAGTGATGCAATTGTTTACGGTAGAAGGCATGGTGTTAGCAGGCTGGATTCATTACTTGGCTTTTGATTTATTAATCGGCAGTTGGGTATTGACGACTGCGCAGAAAAAAGGAATTCATCACGCTTTGGTGATTCCTTGCTTGATTGGTTGTTTTATATTAGGCCCAATCGGCTTTTTAGTCTTCTGGGCAATTTGTAAGTTTAAAGAATAGCAGTTATACACATAGTTATCCACAGATGTTTATAAGTGTGGATTAGTACTTTAAAATTTAAACAATGACCATTTTTAATAAATCCACCAATGCCTTAAAATGGTGTACTTATGCTAACCTAAGTATGTTAGCATTTTGCTTAATAGCCATGTTTGTAGATGATCGTATGCTACTAGGGGAAAGTGTCTGGCTAAAACCGACAAAATTTGCGGTTTCTATTGCTGTTTATTGTGTGACGATTGCTTTATTATTTCAAGTTTATCCTTATTCTGACCAACTCAAAAAATGGTTATCTAGGACTATTGGATGGGTATTAATACTAGAAATTCCTTTAGTCATGGTACAAGCAGGAAGAGGGGTACGGTCGCATTTTAATACGGAAACTGGTTTGGATAGTATGATTTTCGGTTGGATGGGTATCTTGATTTTCATTAATACTTTGGTTTTGTTTATTCTAATGGTTACTGCATTTTTTAAAAAACTGAATACTACTATACTCATGCAGCGAGCGATCCAATTTGGTTGGTTAGGCATGATTGTTTCTATTGCAGCAGGTCAAATAATGATAGCTAATATGGGACATTCTGTGGGTGTACCTGATGGTGGCGCAGGAATGCCTGTGACCCATTGGAGTACGGAAGGAGGCGATTGGCGAGCAGTACATTTTTTAGGAATGCACGGCATACAAATTTTGCCTTTACTGGCTTATTTTTTGGAAAAGAATGTTTGGAAAAACAGTCGGTTGATTATTTGGGGAGTGGGGATGATTTATTTGACGTTTATTGGTTGGATTTTCATGCGAACTCAGGCAGGCATTCCTTTTTTGACTATTTAAACTGGTAACAAAGAAATCTTATTCCAGACAAACGACATAAAATGACAACAGCAACTGACAAAGAAGACAAATGGAAATACATCGGATTTAATGACATTTGGTTTATTATTATAGGTATTCCTTTGGTCAGTTTTTTTTTGGCGATTCTTTTTTTTAATAAATTGGATGAAACTTGGGTGCTGTTTGTTAAAAGAGGGATTGGTGGCTTTTCTTTTACTGCTATGTACTGGCTGGGGTTAAGGTATTTAATGTTATTTCTGCGTAAGCGATATGATGGGCTTGAACATACTATGAAACGATTAATTATAGTTGCATTGACGATTATATTAATTGGACCTTTAGCTAGTGGACTCTTAGATTTTATACTAGATTTTTTAGCCAACTTAGTCAATTATGAACGGATGGACCAAGGCGAAAACAATAAAATATTGCCAATTTACTTTGTTTGTTTTTTTATGATAGCCGTCTATGAAGCTATTTATTTTTATTACCAATTAAAGCAATCCATTGAAGAACGAGAACAAGCCAAACAAGCACAAATTCATTCAGAATTAGCTGGATTGAGAAATCAAGTTAATCCACATTTTTTGTTCAATAGTATGAATACGCTGATGAATATTGTAATAGAAGACCAGCAATTAGCGGTTAGTTTTTTAAAAAAATTGTCTAAGGTTTATCGCTATGTTTTAGAAAATAGAGAAGCTCAAACTATTCCGCTTAGTCAAGAATTAGATTTTATCCATTCTTATGTTTTTTTACAAAAAGAACGGTTTAAAGGAAGTTTAGAAGTAGAAATTGATATTGCAGACTCCTATTTAGACCAACATATTATTCCGTTGAGTTTGCAAATTTTATTTGAAAATGCTATCAAACACAACGTCATTTCCAGAAAAAAACCACTATTAATTGAAGTCGCTGTAAATAATGGAAAATTAATGATTCGCAATAATTTACAGCTAAAAGAACAAGTAATGGATTCTACAAAAGTGGGTTTAGAAAATATAAAAACCCGTTACCGTTTTTTTACAGAGGAGACGGTTGATATTCAAGAGGATGAACAATATTTCGCTGTAGCCATTCCTCTATTGGTAGCTTGACCTCCTTTATACCTCTGAACCCCTGAACCCTTAAACCTTTCATTATGAAAATACTAATCATAGAAGACGAGTACCACGCTCAAAAATATTTATCGAATCTACTAAAAGAAATCATTCCAACTGCTCAAATTTTGGATATGCTGGACAGCGTAGAAGATGCCGTTGATTGGTTTAACGAGTATTCTTCACCTGATTTAATTTTTATGGATATTCAATTGGCAGATGGTTTGAGTTTTAATATTTTTAAAAAGGTAGAGGTGAACGCGCCTGTTATTTTTACAACTGCTTTTGACCAATATGCGCTACAAGCTTTTAAGGTGAATAGTGTAGATTATCTATTAAAACCAATTGACGAAGTAGATTTACAAAAAGCCATTGATAAATACCAACAGATTTATGAAACGAATGCTACTTTTAATCAAGCAAGTTTATTAAAAGTCATCAATAGTTTTCAACAAAAAGAAAAATTTCGGCAACGTTTTCTAATCAAACAAGGGAAAGATTTTATTTATTTGCCAGTAGAAGAAGTCGCTTATTTATACTCAGCGGATGGCATGACTTTTATTATAGATAAACATAAAAAACGGCATTTATTGGATACCACTTTGGATGCTATTGAAAAGGAATTGAATCCTAAAAACTTCTATCGGATTAGCCGCAAACAAATCATTCATATCCAATCAGTAGCTAAAATTTTTACCTATTTTAATCACCGTTTGAAATTAGAATTAAAACCTGAAAGTAAAGTCGAGGCTATTGTAAGTCGAGAGCGAGTGAAGGAATTTAAAGCTTGGTTGGATAGGTAACATTCCATTCAACTTGTTTTTTCGACAGTTCACCAGCTAAACAGCGTTTTTAAAAGTTTATCCTCTTAATTTTAGTAAGCGTTCACACCCTACTAAATTTTAAACCTATGATTTCCTTTATACAATCTCAAAAATTCAAGGCTGGTCTTCCCACCGTTTTGTTGATTACTTTTTTGTGGTTATTAATTGGCACAGCAGAAGTTGGATTTGATTATTTGAATTTCTTTCAACATGATTTATATCCTGAGCATTATAATGTTTGGTTAACCCTAAAATCCAATTTAATCGGTATTGGTATTGCCGCATTTTTAGCAGGAGCTTTATTTGTTTATTGGGTAAATGATAATTTACAACACCATTGTTACGGAAAAGTATTATGGATTATTTTTTGGTATTATAATGTCATTTTCTTCTTTGCATTAGTTGTTGGTTCAGCAGCTTATAATTGCGAAATGAATGATTTAATGGGGATGAATTCTAATGTTTTTTTGGGCGTTTGGAGCTATATTTTAGAATTTAAGTTTATCCGTCCTTATTTCTTTTGGGCAATTATTTCTTTACTGACGATGATTGCTTTGCAAGTCAATGATAAATATGGGGCAGGTGTCTTTTGGGCTTTTTTAAGAGGAGATTATTTTCAACCTAAAAAGGAGGAACGCATTTTTATGTTCTTAGATTTACGAGGGTCAACGACCATTGCGGAGAAAATAGGGGCCGAATTATATTTCGATTTTATCCGAGATTTTTTCAAAGATGTCACCCCAAGTATTTTAGCCCATAAAGGCGAAATTTATCAATACGTGGGCGATGAAGTAATTGTAAGTTGGAGAAAAGAAAGTGGCCTAGAAAATGAACGTGCGTTGAACTGCTTTTTTGAAATAGAGCAGGCAATTGCTGAAAAGGAAAAGGACTATCTAACCAAATACGGCGTTATACCTTCTTTTAAAGCAGGTCTTCATATTGGCACAGCGATGATTGGAGAAATCGGTGTGATTAAAAAGGATATTGCTTTTTCTGGTGATGTCTTGAATACCACTTCTAGAATACAAACTCGTTGTAATGAATTTGGCGTAGATTTATTGATTTCTGAAGAATTAGTCGATGCCTTAAACTTATCAGTATCAAAATATCATACGCAAAAAATAGGGGAGGTGAATCTAAGAGGAAGGGCAAAAATGGTTACGCTATATACGGTTTCAAAGCGGGTGTTAGTCAAAAATATTGCCCCAATTATTAAGCGTAAACGGATTTGGGATTTTGCTTTTTGAAATATTAAAGTAGCTTAGACCTCTGGTCTGAGTAGCAATAAAGTACAATAATTCAGATTAGAGGTCTAAGGTACTATTATTGAAAAACTAAAACCGTTTCGCCTTAATGCTACAGCCAATCGCTTTTGTAAAAGTCGTTTCTGGTGTTTTTCCAGCCTCCAAAGCAGCGATTGCTTCTTCTACATATTTGGTGGTCACGGCACTTGCATCTTGTGGGTTATTATCCAAAGCACCAATATACTGCACTTTTTTATCAGCATCTAGCAAATAAATATGTGGTGTTCGAGTAGCGCCATAAGCAGGATAAACTTCCTGTCCATCATCCAATAAATAAGCAAATGGAAACTTTTTTGCCGTGGCACGCTGCTGCATTTTTTCATAACTATCGCCAGCTTTTACTATTGGGTCATTTGGATTAATGGCAATAACTGGGTAGCCTTTAACAGCATATTTATTATGTAATTCGATGATTCGCTGTTCGTACATCACCGCATAAGGACAAGTATTGCAAGTAAAAATAACCACATAGCCTTTCGCATTTTTATAGTCTGCTAAAGAAACCGTTTTGCCATCAATATTTTTTAAGGCAAAATCAGGTGCGGTATCACCTACTTTTAAACCTTCTCCATTTTTAGTAATAGTAGCCGCTGCGATAAATAAACCGATGATTGCTACTAACAAAATAGCTAAGTTGAATACTTTTTTCATGATTTAAGGAATTTATATAGTTTGATAAATTGTTAGAGAAAAGGTGTAATAATTTCCTCTAACTCTGATAGGCTATCAAAAGACTTTTCGTAAAATTCATTGATATCGCCTTTATAAACTACCGTAGTTGGAATCGCACCCGACCAAGCAGGATTTACTTTATCGACCCAACTATTGGCATCGGGGTCAATTAAGATTAATACTTTTGATTGTAATTTATTTTCTTTTAAAAAGGGTTTTAATTTCGTTTCTAACTGCTTGCTAAAATCTAAACTAACTAGAATAACTTTTACTTTTTGAGTCGCATATTTTTCCGTTAAGGCCTCAAAATAAGGTAATTCCTTCACGCAAGGGGCACACCAAGTTGCCCAAAAATTGATAACATAAGTCGTATCATTTTGTTGTGCAAAAATAGGCGCTAAATCTTCAAAGTGTTCATAAATTGGGGGCAAACCAGGTAATATTTTAATGCTTGCTTTATTTGATACAACAGCTTTTACTTTTGCTGTTTGGGTACTGCCTGAATCTTGGCAAGCATTTAAAAAGAGTATTGCTAGAAAAAGGGTAATTATTATTTTTTGCATAAATCACTTTTGTGAAATGTAAATAGGGAAAGCCTTACTTTTGCATTCGATTATAAAACGTTGACTAGTCGTCAATAATTGTAAAATTTAAGAAATAGACAGGCATTGTCCTGTTTCAATCCTTATAATAATGGAGACCATTCTTTCGTATTTCCCTGATTTAACTGAAACGCAGCAAAATCAATTCCAACAATTAGAAGCACTCTACACCGATTGGAACCAAAAGATTAATGTCATTTCTCGAAAAGATATTGAGAATTTATACATACGACACGTTTTGCATTCTTTGGCAATTCCGCCTGTCGTGCGTTTTCGTTCAGGAGCAGATATTCTGGATTTGGGAACTGGTGGTGGCTTTCCTGGAATTCCATTGGCTATTTTATATCCAGAGGTTAACTTTACTTTGATTGATGGCACTCGTAAAAAAATTACGGTGGTGCAAGAAGTAGTAGATGCGCTCGGTTTGAAAAATGTAACTGCTCGACAAATTCGTGCGGAAGAACTCAAAGGGAAATTTGATTTTGTCGTGACACGAGCTGTTGCCAGATTGGATAAATTGATTTCGTGGAGTCAACGCTTACTCAAAAACGAAGAAAAGCATGCGATTCCCAACGGTATTCTAGCTTTAAAAGGAGGAGATGTTAAGGCAGAGACTAAAGATATTCCGAAAGGTAATTATGTAGAAATTTACCCAATTAATGACTTTTTTAAAGAAGAAGAATTTGCGGAGAAATATGTGATTTACGTACAGCGGTAGACTAGTTGCTGGTTACTAGTTGCTAGTTCAAATCTAGCGAGTAACCAGTAACCAGTAACCAGTAACCAGTAAAATATGAACTATACTTTCCTAAAACTAGGCAGTTTCTTCGCCTTATTAGGCGTTATCTTAGGCGCATTTGGCGCACATGGTTTAGAAAATCATTTAACTGCCGACCAATTAGACACATTCGATACAGGGATTCGCTACCAATTTTACCATGCTTTGGCGTTAATTTTGCTGGCTATTTTAACAGCGCCAATGAAAAATAATCAGCTCTTGCGCTATGCAGGTTGGTTATTTACTGCAGGCATTATTTGTTTTTCGGGGTCTATTTATTTATTAGCTTGCCGATATTTTTTAGGTATTGAAAGCTGGTGGTGGCTAGGACCGATTACGCCAATTGGTGGGACTTTTTTTATTATTGGTTGGGGGATGTTGTTGTATGCGGCTTATAAGGAAGAGTTGTAGTGCCGAGTTCTGCTTGGTGAAAACGATTAAATAAAAATATGAATAGGTTTGTTAAATTGCAATCTAAATTTGTTTGCTTTAATTGTAGAAAATCATTTGAGAGATATAATGAATCAAATGAAGCGACCTCTAACTGCCCCGAATGTAATACGCTTACCATCAGATATGACCCTAGATTTAAAGTGCCAAAAAGAACAGATGATAAACAATGGAAAAAAATTGAATCTTTAAGAGATAATGGGTTTTATTTTCAAAAGATTTATAAGCAAGTAGGAACTAGTAGTTATCAAAGAGTATTGTATCCAAAAGATTTGAGCGAGGTAGCAGAATTTGTAAAACTATACAAAGACCAAGCAATAATTTTGAATAAAAAATAGATTAAAGAAATAGGCCAAGCAGAGCTTGGCACTACAGAAATAAAAATCAAAATGACTAAAATTCAAAAAAAATACCAAGACTACGTCACCATAATGCAAAAAAGAGCAGACGTAGATTATTCCATCGGTTTATTAAGTTGGGATAAGGAAACGTATATGCCTGACAAAGGCGCTCGATTCCGTTCGCAACAAGTAGCGACTTTATCAGGCATTTCGCACGAAATATTTACGGATAAAAAATTAGGTAAACTCTTAGCGGATTTAAATGATAAAGCTAATAAATTAGATAAGCGGCAAGCGAAAAATGTCAAATTAAGTTTGAAAGAGTATGAGCGGGCGACTAAATTAACTAAGGAGTTTGTAATTAAAAAATCGCAAGCGATTTCTAAGGCTTATCACGCTTGGGTCGAAGCTCGGAAAGCAAACGATTTTAAAGTTTATAAAAAAGAACTGGGTGCGGTTGTTGATATTTGTCGAGAAGAAGCAGAGTTAATTGGCTATAAAGACCATCCTTATGATGCCTTGTTAGACCTTTATGAACCAGATGCGAAGACCAAAGATTTAACTAAGTTATTCAAGGATGTTCGGGAGCAATTGGTCGATTTTGTCAAAGAATTAAAAGAAAAGGCCCAAGTAAAAGATGGCTTTTTAAACAAGAAATATGATAAAGACAAGCAATGGAAGTTTGGCTTAAAGTTGCTCAAAAATATGGGCTACAATTTTGATGCTGGTCGGCAAGATTTGTCAGAACATCCTTTTACGATTAACTTTTCACCAGAAGATGTGCGGGTGACGACTAGAGTTGATGAAAACGATTTTATGAATATGACTTGGAGTTGTATTCACGAAGGCGGTCATGCTTTATATGAACAAGGTTTGCCAAGTGAGCAATATGGTTTACCCTTGGGCGCTTACATTTCTCTGGGTATTCACGAATCACAATCTCGACTTTGGGAAAACAATGTCGGTCGAAGTTTGCCTTATTGGAAAGCACATTATAAAGGCTTGAAAAAACAATTTCCTAAGAACTTAGGAGAAGTGTCTACTAAAAAATTCTACAAAGCGATTAATAAAATAGAACCGAATTTAATCCGAACTGAAGCAGATGAATTGCATTATCATTTCCATGTTTTGATTCGTTTTGAAATAGAGAAAGGTTTGATGGAAGGCAAGTTGAAAGTAGCTAATTTAGAAGAAGTTTGGAACGCTAAGTATAAGGAATATTTAGGCGTAAAAGTACCAGATGCTAAACATGGTATCTTGCAGGACATTCATTGGTCACATGGCAGCATCGGTTATTTCCCAACTTATTCTTTGGGTAGTTTTTATGCCGCACAGTTTTTCCAACAGGCAGAAAAGGAAATCCCGAATTTGCTAAAAGAAATTGAAAGTGGTAATAACCAACCATTGTTGGATTGGTTACGGGAGAATACACATAAACATGGGCGTTATTATAATGCCGAAGAATTATGCAAAAAGATAACAGGAGAAAAATTGAATTTTAAATATTTTATGAAATACGCTCGCAAGAAATTTGGTGGAATTTATGGATTATAAAAGATTTAGGAAACAGCTACCTAAAGTTACGGGTTGCGAGTTGAGTAAGGAAAAAACTGAAATTTTAAGGTATGCTACTATCCATTAACTCGCAACACGTAACCCGCAACTCAAATTAATATTTGCTGCATAAAATAATTACGGCTACTAAAGTCGTTATAGGAAAAGTGAAAAATAATCATTGAACATTAATGTTTTAAAAATTCATCGTTCATCATTTATATTTCATCGTTTCTTAAACCCCCTTTGCAAATCTAAAACTCATTGTATGACATCCGTAGTTAAATCTTTTATCCTAGCTATTGGCTTTTTTTGCTTGGCTATGCCCACTTATGGCCAAGTATCTTTTGGTCTCAAAGGTGGCGTGAATGTCGCCGAATTTTCTTTTAAAGACCAAGGGACAACGATTCCTCAGTCCTCAGTTAATGGTTTTACTCTTGGAGCGGTTGTGGAAATAGGCATTACCGATAATATTTTTATTCAACCTGAAGCCGTTTTTCTTCAAAAAGGAAGTGAATTAAATACTTCTATTACTGGATTAAAAACCAATGTCAACTATCTAGATATTCCACTTTTATTAAAAGTAAAATTGATTAATGCGAAATTGTTAGAGCTTAATTTACTAGGTGGGCCATCTTTTGGTTTAGCACTTAATGGAGAAGAAACGACCGCAGGCGGGCAGACAATCGATGTTAATTTTGGTGGCGAAAATGGGTTAAAACGCTTTGATTTGGGTATTAATGCTGGCGGAGGAATTGCCGTTAAACTCGGTAGTATCGGTATCTTTGGAGATGTGCGTTACCTTTTTGGTGTCAGTAACATTAGTGAAGATGCAAATCGAGAGATTAAAAATAAAGGCTTGAATTTAAGTGTTGGCTTGATGTTTAATATTTTTGGCTAATAACATTATCAAACGATGAACTATAAATGATGAACGATGAATTCGTAAAGTAGCAAATGGTTGTTTACTTTTCACAATTCATCGTTTATAGTTCATCATTCATCATTTTTTAAGCTGCTTTCGGAGCAAAATTTCTTACCTTTTTGATTTCTGCATATTCGCTAAAAGAAATCATTCTTCCGCTCTCCTCATCCCATAATTTATTAAAAATAGTCTTTAAGCTTTGCGTAAAAGTCAAAGTGGTAACATGCTTTTGCAAAACAGGATTTTCTTCCGCACATTTCGCTAAATTATAATTAGGAATTTGCGAACTTAAATGGTGAATATGGTGGTAACCAATATTCCCAGTTAACCAATGTATAACCCCTGGTAATTTATAATAAGAGGCGCCTTTAATCGCTGCTAATACATAATCCCAATTTTTTCTCCATCTTTGGTAAGTATCTTCATGTTGGTGTTGGACATAGAAAAACCAAAAAGAAATGACGCCAAAGAAATACACAATTGGTAAATGGACCATCAAGAAATTTTGCCAACCAAATAAAAAGCCACAGCCAATAAATAAGGCTGTGAAAATCAAATTATTGACCGTCATGGCCTTGTGTATCCTATTCCAGCCTTTCCTGCCGCGTCCTAAAAAAGGAAAGCGCATAGAAAAGACTAAGTAAATCATTGGTACCACAAAAAATAATATAATTGGATTTCTGAAAATCCGATAAGATACTTTTCTGGTAGTAGATAAATTATGATACTCTTCTACTGTTAGGAAGTTAATATCTCCAAAATCTCTTTCTTCTAATTGCCCCGTATGCCCGTGGTGGTGACTGTGTACTTTTGCCCAATATTTATAAGGCATGGCACTAAAAAAACTACAGAATAGACCAACTCGATTATTCCATTTTCGCTTTTGGAAAAAAGATTGATGCCCGCAATCGTGCTGAATAATAAAAATTCGGACTAGAAAAAATGCATTAATGATGCTCAATCCTAACGTTAGCAAATAAGACCAAGACAAGGAAAAATACATGAGCGTCCACAAGGCAACAAAAGGCCCGAAAGAATTGACTAGCTGTATAATTGCTTTGGTATTATTTGGTTTCTTATATTGACTGATAATTTTTGCCCAGTCTTTTAAATCTTTTTTAATTTCCTGCTCCATTACTATTTTATCAATTTTTTACAAAAAAAAGTAGTTTACAAAAAGGTGTTGGGGATTTTGTAATGATTTAGTTTGAATAAAGGTTTGGAATCGTCAGGTGTGTGTTTGGTAAGTTTTACTTACTAAGTTTAGAGATAAGACAAGAGAAAAGAGAATATGTGACAGATTGGTGTGATTTTTTTTATTTTTTCTGAACGGATTGTATTGGTATTAGCATGACATCGCTTGTAACACGGTAACTGCAAACGGTCAACTGCTACTGCCTACTGTTTTATTACTGTATTTCTTGCTGAAAAAAGGCAATTAAATTTTGCAAATTTCCATTTTTGCAAACAGTAGAAATTTCTTTAGAAACTTGGTTTTTTTTCTCAATATTTAAGGGGAAGCGAAGTTGGGGTGTTTTAATTTTTTTCTTAGCTCGGCTAATAATTTGCCGACAATGCTCCATCTTTTTATCAAAAATTTCTGTTAATTGCGGGTAGTCCATTTCAAAACCTTCTTTTAGAATAAGCATACTAAATTCAGGTAAAGTCAATTTTTGTAATAATTCACTAATGCCTGTAGATAAATCTTGTTCAAAATCAAAAGGGCGAAAATCCATCTCTTCGTAACGGGTTCGTAGATTTTCTAAAGGATTGTTAAAATGAATTTCTCTAGTTTTTCTTAGGGAGTTCAGAAAATTAATACAAATATTTTTGAGGGTCTGAATGAGATAAGCTTTGACATTTTTGATTTTTGTATGGTCAACTTTTAACCATTTTTCAAAAGTATCTTGCACCAAGTCTTCTGCATCTTTCATACAGTTAACCATATTGAAAGCTATTCGCTGAAGCTGTGGTTGATATTGTAAAAACGTTTCTGCCGAAGACACTATATTAGTTGATTAATTATTGATAATTAGTTGATAGTATTTTATGAGTAAAGTGATTTGAAACCAAACTAATCAACTAGTAATTAATCAACAAATCAACTTTAACTACAAACTGCTGCAAGATACTTCAAATTTTACTCAAAATTACTATCTATCTTTGTTTTCTATGAAGTTACTTGTAATCGAAGACGAAAAAGCACTAGCTGATAATATTAAGTCCTACCTCTCCACTAATGAAGTGATTTGTGAGGTCGCCGAAAGTTATCAGGAAGCCATAGCTAAACTAAACGTTTATTCCTATGATGTTATTCTATTGGATATAATGCTTCCCGATGGAAATGGTTTAGATGTGCTCCATTTTTTAAAGAAAGAGCAATCAGAAGCAGGCATTTTAATTATTTCTGCCAAAAATTCTTTGGACGATAGAGTGCAAGGATTGGAACTAGGAGCAGATGATTATCTGACGAAGCCCTTTCATTTGTCGGAATTAAATGCCCGCCTAAAAGCTATTTACCGTAGAAGGAAATTTCAAGGATTTACAGAAATTAAATTTAACGAAATTTCGGTGGATACCAATAATCACGAAGTGAGTATTGAAGGCAAACAAATGGAATTGACCGTTAAAGAATACGAACTACTACTTTTCTTTATCTCAAATAAAAATCGAGTTTTAACTAAGCAAACGATTGCCGAACACCTTTGGGGCGATAACGTGGATTTCTTGGATTCTTTTGATTTTGTATACCAACATATCAAAAATTTACGAAAGAAAATTACTGCGGCGGGTGGACATGATTACATTAAAACCATTTATGGCTTAGGCTATAAGTTTCATAATAATTAAACGAGTTACGAGTTGTAAGTAACCTACAACTCGCAATCCGCAACTTAAAATAATGCGTCTAATTACCAAAGCAACCCTGCTCTATCTCTTTATCATGTCACTCGTATTCAGCATATCAGGTGTTGTTACCTATAAAATGGTGATGAAAAGAGTGGCTATAGAGACAGATTATTCTTTAGCACAGAATATGGATTTATTAAAAGAATCTATTAAAGAAGGAAAACCATTGGATGCTTTGCAGAATCAGAAAACGCACATTGTAAAAGTCCAATCTATTCAGCCCAGAGATACGCTTTATAAGTATGCTTTTTCCGATACTATGGCAATGCATCCTTACTTTAAACGATTGGAACCTCATCGGAAAATGGTTATTACACAACGAATAAACGGAGAATATTATCGGTTTAATATGATAGATATTTTCTTGGAAACAGATGATGTTTCAGGTGGAGTGGTCAATGTCATGACTCGTCTGTTCTTTGGCTTAGGTTTGATATTATTAGTTTGTAGTTTTTTGATTTCTAGTTGGTTATTTCAACCGTTTCAAAAGACTTTGCAAAAAATTAAGACCTTTAATTTAAAAAATGATGAGGAAGTTAGTTTTGAGGTAACGACAACCAAAGAATTCAAACAATTAAATGGATTTATTATCCAAATGACAGACAAAGCAAGACGAGATTATATTTCTTTAAAGGAGTTTTCTGAAAATGCAGCCCATGAAATGCAAACACCTATTGCAGTAGCACAAGGAAAATTAGAACTTTTACTAGAAACCCCTAACCTGCAAGAAGAACAATTACCATTGATTCAATCTGCCCAAATTGCTTTATCTAAGTTATCTCGAATGGGGCAATCTTTATCTCTGTTAACTAAGATTGAAAACAATGAATTTACAGCTAGAGAAACAACTGATTTCTCCAAATTAGTTAACCAATCGGTATTGACGTTTAAAGATATTGCGGAATTAAAAAATCTAACCTTAGAAAGTAATATTGAAGAAAATATTACGCTTCCTATCAATGCAGCCATAGCAGATATTTTAGTGAGCAATTTATTAAAAAATGCGATTCGATATAATTTGCCCGATGGTTGGATAAAAATCAATTTAGACAAAAAGCAACTGATAGTAGAAAATCCAGGTCATCCACCAAAAGTACCCACCAATCAATTATTCGAGCGATTTAGAAAAAGTAATCAAAGTGGACAATCTTTGGGTTTAGGTTTGGCCATTGTTAAAAAAATCTGTGATGTCAATCATTTAAAAGTAGACTATGTTTTTGAAGCAGATATTCACCGCCTAATTGTTAAATTCCCTGTTTAAGTAGTTAAATCAGAATTCCTTCAAATTTTCTACAAATTCTTCATAGGATTAACTCCTATTTTTGTTAAACAATTTCAAACTAGACTGTTTAATAGGACAACCTTGTATTGCTAAACGATGGACAAATAAAAATAGATTGGTCATAAATCATTATTTAATGATTAATACCGTTTCAAATCTGATTATTTATCATTCATCGTTTGACTATACTATTAACATTTTCACCTAAAATTTAAAGATAAATTAAGCCTACTTATTATTATGACAATAAGAAATCACCAAACATTTTTAATTACCATTCTTTGCCTCTTCATAGGTATACCTTTAGCTTTTTCTCAACGCCCTGGAGGTAACCAAGGACAAGGAGAACGACCAAAAGCAATTATTAAAGGGAAAGTTATTGACGGAACTACTGGACTACCATTGGACTATGCGACTATTACTATTCTATCCCAAAAAGATAGTTCATTAATTACTGGTGGTATTACCGATGAGAAAGGGATGTTTACCATTGAAACCAAAATGGGTAAATATTTTGCTCAAATAGATTTTTTAGCATTTCAGACTAAAACAATTGACCAAATTCCTTTAGGAAAAGGACAACTTTTAGCAGATTTAGGAACGATTTCGTTAGATGCAGATTCACATACTTTAGGTGAAATAGAAGTCCGAGCAGAAAAAAGTCAAATGCAGATGAGTTTGGATAAAAGAGTTTTTAACGTTGGAAAAGACTTAGCGAATACAGGCGCTTCTGCGGAAGATATTTTGGACAATGTTCCATCTGTAGCAGTTGATGTAGAAGGCAATGTGAGTCTAAGAGGAAGCGGTAATGTGCGAATTTTGATTGATGGCAAACCTTCTGGATTAGTTGGTTCGGATAGTGGGAGTGGTCTTCGTTCTTTGCCGTCTAATTTGATAGACAAAATAGAAGTCGTCACCAATCCCTCGGCTCGTTATGAGGCGGAAGGGTCAACGGGAATCATCAATATTGTTTTGAAAAAAGATAAGAAAAAAGGCGTCAATGGTTCTTTTGATGTAACAACTGGCGCTCCTGCGAATTATGGTGTTGGGGTAAACATGAATTTTCGGCGAGAAAAAGTTAACTTTTTTGTGAATTATGGTCTGTCTTATCGAAGGAATGATGGTGGAGGATTTACTTATCAAGAAAGATTAACAGATGATGCTGTACTTATTCAAGATCAAATCCGAGATCACGATCGAGGTGGCTGGGCTAACAGTATTCGATTTGGAACAGATTATTACATCAACAAATATAATACCCTAACTGGTTCTTTTTTATATAGAAAGAATAATGAAGATAATCTTTCCAATATTCTTTATAAAGATTTTATTGGTAGTTCAGATTTTAATGATTTACAAGAAGTAACTACCCGAACAGATAATGAGAAAGAAGATGAAAAAGCTATTCAATATTCCTTGAATTATAAAAAGACTTTTGATAAAAAGGGACAAGAATTAACCGCTAACTTCCAATTTGAAGAAGATAGTGAAACAGAAAATTCAGATTATGTAGAACAATATTTTGATAGAAATAATGCGCCACTTAACCGAGCAGATTTATTGCAAGAATCCAATAATGCAGAGAGTGAAAAACAATATTTACTTCAAATAGATTACGTGAACCCCATTGGTAAAGACGGTAAATTTGAGTTAGGCTTAAGGAGTTCTATTCGAGATATTCGTAATGATTATGAGGTGAACGAATTTGATGATAATGTCTGGCAGCCGCTGCTAGATTTTAGAGATAATCCGCTAAGTAACAATTTCAAATATGATGAAGACATTCATGCCCTTTACGCCATTTTTGGAGATAAAAAAGGAAAATTCTCTTATCAATTTGGGCTAAGAGGAGAATATTCTCAAGTAGTAACAGAGTTGGTAGAAACGAATGAATTGAACGACCGAAATTATTTTAATTTATTTCCAAGTGCTTTCTTGAATTATGAATTTTCGGAACAAGATGCCATACAGCTGAGTTATAGTCGAAGAATCCAGCGACCTAGATTTTGGTATTTAAATCCATTTTTTACCTTTTCCGATGCTCGTAATCAAAGAACGGGTAATCCTAACTTAGACCCAGAATTAACGCATTCCATTGAAATGGGGCATATTAAATATTTTGACAAGGGAACTATTACTTCTTCCGCCTATTATCGTTATTCAGAAGGTACTATTGCTAGGGGGATTCGAACGGTATTGAATGATCAACAAACGCTCTCTCGTCCAGAAAACTTAAAAGATGAACATGCTTATGGTTTAGAATTTACTATTTCCTATAACCCTTATAAATGGTGGAGAGTTAATAGTGACCTTAACTTTTTTAGAGCCATTACCGATGGCACCAATGTGCAAGAAGGTTTAACTGCAGATACCTATACCATGCGAGGTAGACTAACTTCGAGAATGACAGTAGCCAAAAAAACAGATGTGCAATTAAGAGTCAGCTACCGAGCACCAAGAGTAACAACGCAAGGTCGCAGCAAAGCAATTACCTCACTTGACCTCTCCGCAAACCGAGATGTTTTAAAAGGTAAAGGTACCTTGACGCTAAGTATTCGAGATATCTTCAATTCTAGAAAATATCGGAGTGAAATTTTCTTGGATAACTTTTTCTCTGATAGTGAATTCCAATGGCGCTCTAGAACAGCTACGCTTACTTTTAATTATCGTTTAAATCAGCAAAAGAAAAGAGGCGGTCGAGGTCGTGGTAACGGCGGCGGCGGTGGCGGTGGAGAAGGAGAATTTTAATAAAATTAATAAAATACGTTTTTTGTAAGCATCCGATTAAATAAAACCATTTTTAGAGCAGTTGTCTTTGGCAACTGCTTTCCTTTTTACAGGATGAACGAGCGAATCCGCAGGGTGAATGTTCGGGATGAGCAAATGCAATTTGTGAACCCTCTAATTTTTGATTCGTAAAATTCTCGTTTGGCCATGTGTTCGTTTCGTAATGGCTTTAAACAAATCTAAATTACAAATTGCTTTACTATTAAACAAAACTTAACCTAAAATAATAAATTTTATTATTAGATTATCTTACTTTTACCTAACATCCTGTTAATCCTGCAAAATCCAGTCATCCTGTATGGAAAATTTAAAATACCCAACTGGCAGATATAAAAGACAAGGTGATGTATTAAAATGGTTGACAGGTGCAAGTTGATGGTGGGGGATACTTTGAAAGTATTCCCCACCATCAACCCCTTTGGTACACCACCAAAAGACAATTAGTCATTAAGCCTACGCATATCGAAAAATGGATAGCTGCTATAGCAGCACAACCTGCCCAATTTAGAAGTTTAGTCGAAAATTTATCAGCAGCGGAATTAGATTTACCTTATCGTCCAGGAGGATGGACGGTTAAACAGGTGGTGCATCATGTAGTCGATAGTCATCTGAATAGCCTTATTCGGTTTAAATGGACCTTGACAGAAGATAATCCAACTATTAAAGCTTATTATGAAGATAGATGGGCAACGTTGGAAGATTATAACCAAACGCCTGTATCGGTTTCGCTAAATATGCTAGATGCGTTACACCACCGTTGGGTTATTTTATTAAAATCGTTGACGCCTGAGCAGTTAAAAAGAACCTTTGTACATCCTGAAAGTGGAGATACAATTCCTTTAGATGCTTTGATTGGCATGTATGCTTGGCATGGTGATCACCATATTGCGCATATTAAGTTGGCTTTAAGTGCTGTGTATACTAGAAACGGTCAAGTTTTGTGAATTGTTAAGAAAATCTTAACAAAAATATAACTATTTGATTATCAATGTTAAAACTAACGTTTTGCAAGCATAAATCTTGGATTTAAAATCAAAATACTTGACCGTTCAGAGTATAATAGGCAAGCGTAGCATTTTTGTTTAGGGTACTACAATTTGTTATACATTTTAAGTTTATACTTTTATGTTTTTGATAAAAATCCCATCAAAAACATCCCAATTCCCACAAAAAGAGTTGTTCCGCCAATAAATTTATCAAAAAATAGCCCTATAATTCCAACTAGAATCATTCCTCCAGCAACAATCATAAGCCCTAAGTCACGTTTATTATTATTTTCTTTATCCATCAATCTTTGATTTCTACTTAATAATGAGTTTTGTTAATATGCTAGTTAATTTGAAATTAATGTTTGCCAAAATCTAAATTATTTCTTAAGAAGTCGGACCTAATTATTTGATGGCTTGATTATTAGATTTTTGCTGGCCAACGTGTTGTAAGAACAATCAAACAATTTTGTCCTCCCCTTTAATAATCTCTTTCCAATTAATATCTTTATAAGATTCAAAAAGTAAGACGCCAATAAAACTAAAAATAGCCGTTACTAAGACCGCACTAATAACGATTAAAGAACGTTTTGGACGAGATTTTATCAATGGAATGTCTCCTGCTTCAATTAAATTAATAGCAGATATTTCGGAATTATAAGCCGTTAATAACTGATTTAGTTGCACTCGCTCTTGACCTGATTTATTACTCATTTCTCTTTGCGAGCGTTCTAGTACTACGAGTTGCGATTGACCTTTATTAAAGGAGGTAGTGCGTTCTTGCAACATAGTCAATTCTCCTTTATATCCAGCAATACTAGCAGCAATTTTATTTAAGGTATCTCTCGGTGCACCAGTTGCTTTTAGGGAATTTAATTTGGCAGTTTGCCTAGCTAGTTGAGCATCTGCACTTAGAATCTGAGTAGCAAATACTTCTCCTTGAGAATCGGTATTGTATACCCCATAGCGTGTTCTAAGGGCATTGATACTATCGCCTAATATTTTTAACTTGCTATCTTTATCCTCAATATTTTGTTCTAAGGAAAGTTTTATTTTCTGTAATTGATTTTTGATTATAGCTATGGCTAATTCATCTATTTTATCTCTAGCAGCATTGACCATTTTTGCCGCTAATGCTTTATCGGTATCTTCAATAGATAATTCTATTGCGTCTCGTTTCGTCTTGATAACGGTATAGTATTTATTGAATTTTTGACGGACATTAAAGGCTGCTTTTTCTTTCGTTGGGTCAATATCGTAATGCGTATATAAATCAAAAGTCTCAATCATGTAGTTTGATAACTCATTCGATTCGGCAATGGTTAACAAACGGTCGTTATCTCTATCACTACCATAAAATTCTACATCTCTATTAGAGGTGCCAAAAATTTGCCCTGGCTTCGCTTGGTCTATACTATTGGCATAGAAAGTAGTCGTAGATTCGTAATAGTTGTCAAGAAATAAAGAAATACCAGCGGTCCCAATCCCTACGCCGATGCATAAATATGCAATCGGTTTTAACCACTTAAAAAATATTTTTAACACGTCTAGCAAATTTTCTCTTTGCTCCATTATTATTTGAGATGCGAGAGAAGAGAACAGAGAATAGAGATACACATATTTCTATTTTATAGGACTCTTCTTAGTAATAGTCAAAAAATAACTTTTGTATTTTGCTACCAGACCTCCAAGCGTCTTTAAGACCTTGGAGCGTCTAAATAAAGAAGTTATTCTTTTATCATTACTTAGTTAATTGAAAATGCAGTTTAAATCCAAGGCAAAAATAGAAAAATAGCTCACATTAAAAAGAGAAAAGCTAAAATACTGTTAAGCCTGTAATTTTTTCACCAAGAGCGCATTGGTTGTTTTGGGTGCTGCTTTTCCTTTAGAAGCTTTCATGACAGCGCCCATAAAAAAGCCAATCAAACCTTTCTTACCTTTCTGATAAGCTTTGACTTTATCTGGATTCTTTGCAATCACTTCATCCACTAATTTTTCCAAAAAGTCCGTATCATCCGATTGTACTAAGTTTAATGCTTCGGCAATTTCCGAAGGCATTTTTTTAGTCGTTAATAATTCAGGAAAAATACGTTGGTAAGCAATCGTATTACTCACTTTGCCATCGTCAATTAACTGAATCAAAGCGCCTAATTGTGCATGATTAGTAGGGAACTCCCTAATAGTCACTTTCTCTTCACTTAACCAAGGGCTGATTTTATTAATCATTAAATTGGCAGCGCCTTTATAATTTTTGGTATGCCTAGTTAGTTCTTGAAAAAATAAGGCAATGCCTTTCTCTTCTGTTAACAACTTTGCATTATAAGGAGACAATTTATATTTTTCGATGAATTCTTTTTGTAATACCCAAGGTAAAGTTGGCATTCCGGCTTTAATATTGGCTAAATAATCGTCAGAAATCACAACGGGCGGCAAATCTGGTTCTGGAAAATAACGATAATCATGCGCATTTTCCTTATCTCGAAGTGGAGAAGTAATTCCTGTTGCAGGATCAAAATTTAAAGTTTGTTGGGTTACTTTTCCGCCTGATTCTAATAAGTCAATTTGTCGTTTGCGTTCAAATTCAATCGCTCGTCGGGCAAAACGCATCGAGTTCATATTTTTAACCTCACAACGTTCGCCATATTCTTCCGTTCCTTTTAGTCGTACCGACACATTACAATCACAACGCAAAGAACCTTCCTGCATATTGCCGTCAGAAATTTCTAAGTACCGAACCAATTGCCGCATCGCATTCATAAAGACATCCACTTCTTGTGCCGACCGAAAATCGGGTTCCGTCACCGCTTCTACTAATGGAACACCCGCCCGATTTAAGTCAATAAAAGTAGCGTCAGGTGCTAAATCGTGAATGGATTTTCCTGCATCTTCTTCCATGTGAATATGATGCATTCGAATATAGCGTTTGCCTGCTTCTGTTTCTACGTCAATTCCTCCACCAATAGCAATCGGCATTCTATCCTGCGTAATTTGATACCCTTTGGGCAAATCCGCATAAAAGTAATTTTTACGGTCAAAATTATTTGTTGGACTAATTTTAGATCCTAATGCCAAGCCTAATTTAACCGCATATTCAATCTGTTTTTTATTCAATCGAGGCAAAGTGCCTGGATGTCCCAAAGAAATCGTACTAATATGGGTATTCGGCGGTGCACCAAAACTGGCATCATCTCCACAAAAAGCTTTACTCTTCGTGCCTAATTGTATATGCACTTCTAAGCCAATAACAGTTTCGTATTTATCGTAAACAGACATTTTTTAAGATTGCGAGGTTATGAGTTGCTGAGGTTTTAAGGTTACGGAAGTGCAAAGGTAACCTAGCTGTTTCTAGGTAACAAGGTTTTTAGGTAACAAGGTTACGAGGAATAAGGGTTATAAGTAGAAAAGGTCGGAAAGTTGCTCGATTTGAAATTCTTGGGTTGTTAAAGCACAAGGCGGCTGTTTCCCACAGCCGCCTTGTTTTAAAAAAAAGTAATTTCTATTTTTTGCATGAAAATAAATTTCCACGATACTATTTATTCTGCTTTAGTTACTAGCCCCAACGGTCGAACACCAGTTCCTACTCTATCCGTCAATTTATCTCCTAATTCCTGTCGAGCCAATTCTGCGTGTTCCAATAATTGAGCGACAATTTCAGGATGTTGCGCCGCCACATCAGTCGACTCACTAATATCATTGTTCAAATCGTATAATTCTTGTGTAATTAGATTTTGGTCATAATTAATGGGTAAACCATCATCCGTTCCTACTCGGCCATTCAGAGAACGATATTGATGAGGTAAATATAATTTCCAGCGGCCGTCGCCACTTAAAATACCATGTAATTCATTTTGTTTATAATAAAAATAATAAGCATCATGATGTGGTGGTAAGTCTGTTTTTCCAACCATTAAATGGTTCATGCTTTTGCCATCAATCTTTTTAGTCGGTAACTTTGCACCCGTTAATTCTGCAATAGTCGGCAAAATATCAATCGTCATAGCTGGATTATTAATCGTTTGTCCAGCAGGAATTTTAGTCGGCCAACGCATCACACAAGGCACTCTCACGCCACCTTCTAAGGCTGTTCCTTTCCCTTCTCGTAAGGGCAAAGCGATTCCAGAATGACCACCATAAGATAACCAAGGGCCATTATCGGAAGTGAAGATGACTAAGGTGTTTTCGTCTAGTCCATTTTCTTTTAAAGTTTTTAAAATCTCTCCTGTTGACCAATCTATTTCTTCAATTACATCACCATATAAACCGCCCGCAGATTTACCTTTGAATTTATCTGATACATATAAGGGGACATGCGGCATACTATGTGGTACATATAAAAAGAAAGGTTCGTCCTTATGTTTTTGAATGAAATTAATGGCTTTTTCTGTGTATTGGGTGGTAATCTGACTTTGGTCATCTAAAGTATCAATCACCGTTTCATTTTCTACTAAAGGCAATACAGGGAAGTTAAAAACACTTCCTTGCCAAGGATGGAATGGCCACATATCATTGGAATAAGGAATGCCAAAATATTCATCAAAGCCTTGTCGAGTTGGTAATAATTCTGGTTCAGACCCTAAATGCCATTTGCCATAAATAGCGGTGGCATAACCGAGTGGTTTTAAAATCTCCGCAATTGTTTCTTCTGCTGGATGCAAACCTTTTCCAACATAAGGACTAAATGCACCAGAAATGCCTATTCGATTAGCGTAACAGCCTGTCAATAAAGAAGACCTAGAAGCGGAACAAACAGGTTGGGAGACATAGAAATTGGTAAACCGTGCGCCTTCTTTTGCCATCTGGTCAATATTCGGCGTTTTAATATTCGGCGAACCATAACAACTTAAATCTTGATAACCTTGGTCATCTGTGAAAATGAGGACGATATTGGGTGGGCGGTTTTCTTCAATAGTTGAAGATTCCGCTTGTTGGGTAGGTTGATTACACGCGAAGAGCAAGACAATTAAGGATAGTAACGATAAATGATATTTCATAAGTTTTTCGTTTTTTATGCTGCAATTTAACGAAAAAACTTAGTAATTATAGTATTACGGTGAAAAGTGTGGGTATCTAAAAATAGCGTACGATTCAGGAGAGTCGTGTTACACTTTAAGATTTACTTGGCGTAAAAACAGCGTAACTTCCAGTTGCCTTAGCTACTAACTTACCTTCATTCCAAACTTCTGATTCTATCATGGCGACTCTTTTGCCTTTGTTGATAACGGTTGTATGGCAATCTAATACACCTTTTCGAGCTGCTTTTAAATAAGTCATTTTGATTTCAATCGTCGCACATAATTCTCCATTTGCCAAATCTAGCATTGGATATAAAGCACCGCCCATTCCTGTATCGGCTAAGGAATATAACACCCCACCATGCACCACTTTTTGTGGATTGAAATGAAAATCCTGAATGCTTAATTGAAAATGGCTTTTACCTTCTTCCCTTGCTACTAATTTAAAGCCTAGTGGTTTGCGCAAGAAGTTAGCGGCAGTTAATATTCTTCAATTTCTTTC
>JAFMDF010000356.1 GCA_017857395.1 Bacteroidota bacterium
CAAAATTTCAAAGAACTTCAGTACGTGTACTTCCTACTTGTGTGGTTACGGTAGCGAATAAAGAGCTATTGAGTCTAAGTTCTCAAAGGAATCCTGCGCTAAAATTAATGGACACACCAATAACTAAAATTCAGCGTGTGGGCAATACAAAAGTGGGGCTAAAAAGAACGCTACTCAATTTAGCCTAAAAAAGGGGAAAAGTCTCCAAGTAAATGCCCTACTCAGTTCATTGAAATCCCAGTTCTACCAGAGTCAGTTCATTCTTTTGAATGATTTTTCTGGCAGCGTTTAGACTTTTTTGGCGCATTCTTTTTTGATGCTGCTCAGAGTTCATGTAATTAAAAGCTTCTTTTTTAGTCGCCATATTGTAAATAATGGTGGCCAACTTATTAGCAGTTGCTTTAATGGCATAAACTCGCCCGTGTTTACGGTTAATTTTTTGAAAGAATCCATAAAGTGGGTCTTTTTTTGAATTACCAATAGCATTGGCTGCTTTCTTTAAAGCTTCTAATGCACGGTTTTTCTTTTTCACTCCTCTGCGAGAAATTATTCTTCCACCAGATACTTTTGGATTGGGACAAGATCCCAACCAAGACCGAAAACTGGCAGCAGATTTGAATTTAGAAAAATCCCAACCAACTTCCGAAAACACGGTCAGTATGATAGAAGAACCTATTCCTCCAATATCGGATAAATTGATACCCGTCAATTGGAAGAAAAAAGTAGCTACATCAAATGTTGGGTCATTTTTCTGACGGCATTTTTTTTTTACTTCGCCTTGGAATTCGTCCAACTGCTTTTTAATAATTTCTGTTTCAAGCAACTGTTCTATTTGTCTGTCACATTCCTCAATTTGCTCGGTGAATGTTTCATACATCTGGTAACATTGCTTGAGTTGAAAGAGTAGTTCTGCTCGCCATGTACCTGTAAGAGCATCTACCATTTGTGCTCGACTTGCTTGGATACGAGGATGTGCTAAATCTGCTAATTTTTGAGGCGACCTTTGTCCCTCATTGATAGCTTGAATAATGGCTTTTCCTGTTTTACCTGTCAAATCCCTAATGACAGTTGGTAGTTGAATGTTCATTTGAATTAAAGCAGCATGCATTTTACTAATGAATTTTGAGCGCTGCTGTATCAAATAAGCTCGATGACGAGTGTAAGAACGTAGTTCTTCACCCAAATTGTCCAATTGAAAGCTGGCATTAAGTAAGCCTAAACTGTGTAAAAGTTGTATCCATTGGCTGTCAATTACATCGGTTTTACGTCCTCGAACATTTTTAATGTGTCGAGCGTTGACCAGTAGCACTTCAAACCCATAATCTTGTAAAAGTACAAATAAGGGTTTCCAATGATACCCCGTGCTTTCTATGGCTACGGTGGTAATACCTTCTTGTTTAAGGTACTTGGCTAGTTCATGTAATTGACGGGTAACCACCCCGAATTCTTTCACTTGTCCTTGCCGTGGACACACCATGTGAAAGTTGCCACCAATGTCGATGCCTGCTGCATTTGCATTTACCACAGGCATTTCAATACTGGCTTTCTTAGCTCTCTTTGGAACTGGTTTAGTCTTTTTTCTTGGCATTGAATTACTAAATTTAACGATGAAGAAAAAAGGGCAATGGGAAGAAGGCGTTGCTATTTTATAGTCACACCAGCGGGATATACCTGGTTAAGGCATTCACCATTATTTTGTCGATGTCTTCCTCCACTCTGACAATCAAACGGGCTCGTTCGCGCCAGTTGTTTTCCGAGCTTTGTATTACCCACACGCTGAATTTAGTTATTTTCTTATTTTTTATCAAAATTTATTACTAGACTATCAAGCAAAAGATTTAAGTGAACTTCATCAACTCAAAGTCATCAATTCCTTTCAACAAATACAAATAGATAATACGTTGGTTCGGCTAATAGCTGCGATGGGGAAAGCAGAGCGCATTAATAACACCGTTTTTCCAAGAACTTACAGGAAAGCATTACATTTGATTATTCTTACCTTTTTGGTTTTTCTATCTGTGGCTTTGACCGACTTTAGTTTACTTGCCGAAACTGTTATTATCACGGCTATTACGATACCTTTCTTTTTATTGGAAAAAATTGCTTTCCTTATTCAAGCGCCTTTTGAAAACGAGCCTACAGATACGGCTATGACTAGTATTTCTAGGACTATTGAGATTAATATTAGGCAGCTTTTGGAGGAGACGGATATTCCTGAGGGGATTCAGTCGGAGGGGTTTTATGTTTTGTGAGTTAGCGTCTAAAACGAAGTCGAGTAAACAGCTTGCGCCATCACCCGACTTCAACACTATGAAACACTATTCGTTATTAAATCGGTGAGGGAATCATAGTCTAAGAAAGACTAGAAAGCTAAAATCTGGTCACTATCTATTGCTGATTATAGTCTTTAAGGCACTATTTTCAAAAAGCTCCTTATATCTTTCTATATTTAATTCCTTGCTGTTCTGTAAGACAACTTTTCCATAAGTTGTCCAATATTCATGGGTTGTTAAAAAATAAATATTCTCTTTCATCCATTCTGAATCGGTATAGGGCTTGCCTAATACTTGCTGCCATTCCGCTCTTAATAAAGCCTGTAAATGGCAATAGTCTAACAGCGACAAATGGTATAAATCTGCATCGCAGATAACTTCTTCCAATAGATTTCTGGGTGCTTGTGGCATTTTTGTTGCCGCAATACAAGCCAATACTTGTATTAAATGCTCTTCAGTATAATTGGCTGCTTGTAAAAAGGTTTTCGCCAAGTTTTGGCTCTCTATTTCATGTCCTTTATAAACTTTAATCAAGCCGCTATCATGAAACCATGCTGCTAATAATAGGATTTCTTTCTGGGTTTTAGACAATGCTAACTGTTTCGCTATATCCCGAACACCTCGTACCACATTCACGGTATGATGGAAATTATGAAAGACTAAATTACTAGGCAACTGCTCAATTAATAAATGAGCAATATATCGTCCTGCCAAAAAAGTAATAGAATGCTTTGTCTTTTTCATCAAAAAAAGGGTTTTACTAATAATCGCCAATTATTTATAACTATTAGGAAGACCTCTTATTTAAATTTGGTCACTAAGTTAAGTCCCTACCTGCCCATTCTTAGACAAAAACACCGCAATAGGTCGAGTATCTGGAAACTGTGCAAAAACAATAATCAAAATAATCGTAATCGGTACACAAAGTAACATCCCTACTACGCCCCATAATAATCCCCATAAAGCAAGGGCAATAATGACCACTAATGGACTAATGTTCAAAGTATTTCCCAATAATCGAGGTTCTAGAAAACTACCAATCGCTACTTGAATCCCTAGCACGCCAATTAAAACAATGAAAAATGGACTAAAGGTATCAAATTGAACGAGTGTCAGTAGGGCAGGGAAAGCGGTGGCTATAATAGAACCAATGGTTGGAATGTAATTTAGCAGAAAAATAAGAAATGCCCAAAATATGGCAAAATCTACACCGACTGCAATTAAGACTACGTAGCTTAAAACACCAGTAAGCAAACTTGCAAAAGTCTTAATAGTGATATAAGATCCTGCGGCCGTATTGATTTTTGTGAAGATGATATTCAGATGGTCTTTTCGCTCTTGAGACAATCTAAGTTCTGCCATTTTTTTGGTGAAAAACTTTTGCTCAAAAAGCATAAAAACTACATATATTAAAATTAGAAAGGCATTTTGCGCCATATTTTTAACCCCATTTAGAATAGGGCTGATGACATTGGCTAAATTGTAATCTTTGGAAATGGTATTAAAATCGGGAATTTCTGTAATCCCAAAAGTACTTAATATTCTCCCTAATTGCTGCTCAATACTCATTTTATAATCTGGAGCTGCTGTTATCATTACATTGATATTTTGTGATAATAATTCGCCTATCAAAAACAGAAAACCTAGAATCACCGTTGCGGATAAACCTAAGCCAAGTCCCTTTGGAATCTTAGAAACCAAAGGCAATCGAGTTAATTGCTCGTATATCGCATTGATTAGATACCAGATAACAACGGCTAGGAAAAAAGGAATTAGCAATGGTTTGCCTATTATAATTAGGGCAACAACAAAGGCTATGACAAACAGTATGGCAGCTAAATTTAAAATCTTCATTAGTCTATTTTGTTGAAAATAATCGATTGGAAGACTTAAATATATTAAATGGTCACGGATTTTAATGTTTTTTATTCACGATCATTTTGGTATTTGTCACATTTAATTAAGAAGAGGAGTGACCTTTTGGATATTTATAGTTTTCTTTGTGTTAATTGGCAATTTTTTTCTAGTAGGTATAAATGCCAAAATCAAAAAAATATTACAATAATATGGCAAAACAAATTTATTTCGGTGCAGAAGCAAGAGCTGCTTTAAAAGAAGGAGTGGATGCTTTAGCAAACGCTGTAAAAGTTACTTTAGGGCCAAAGGGGCGAAATGTGGTCTTGGAAAAATCTTATGGTTCACCTACCATTACTAAAGATGGCGTTACAGTCGCTAAAGAAATTGTACTAGAGCATCCCGTAGAAAATATTGGTGCACTAATGATAAGGGAAGTTGCAACTAAAACAGCAAATGCTTCGGGAGATGGCACTACGACTGCTACCATACTAGCACAAATTATTATCCATATAGGCTTGAAAAATGTCGCTGCTGGTGCTAGCCCAATGGATTTAAAAAAAGGGATGGAGATGGCTGTTCAAAAGGTGGTTGTTCATTTACAGCAACAATCCAAACAAATTGGGAATGACTTTCAATTAATTCAGCAAGTGGCGACCATTTCTGCAAATGGGGATATGGAAAGTGGGCAATTGATTGCGGAAGCCATGCAAAAAGTTGGAAAAGATGGAGTGATTACCGTAGAAGTAGCTAAAGGCACCGCAACGACTATGATTTTCGTGGAAGGCATGCAAATTGATAGAGGCTACCTTTCTCCCTATTTTATTACCAATGCGATAAAGATGGAAGCAGCTTTGAACAATCTATTTCTTTTATTATACGATGGTAAAATAGCAAAGATTTTAGACTTATTACCTATTCTAGAAAAAGCCGCACAATCTGGTAATACCTTATTGATTATTGCAGAAGACATTGACAATGAGGTAATGAATCTATTGGTTACTAATAAAATCAGAGGTGCTATTAAGGTCGCTGCTATTAAAGCTCCTGGTTTTGGTCACCGAAGAAAAGAAGGATTAGAAGACCTCGCTATTTTAACAGGCGGAACGGTCATTTCTGAAGAAAAAGGGTTTAAATTGGAGAGTATAACGTTAACCGAATTAGGTAAAGCTGAGAAAATCATCATTGACAAAAACACGACTACCATTATAAACGGTAAGGGAACAAAACAACATATAGCCAATCGTGTCCAGTTGATAAGAAAACAGATAGAAGCAACTAACTCTGAAAATGAACAAGCAGATTTACAAGGTAGGCTAGCAAAATTAGCAGGAGGAGTAGCCATTCTTTCCATAGGTGCGCCAACAGAGTTGGAAATGAAAGAAAAGAAAGACAGAGTCGATGATGCCCTAAATGCGACCAAAGCAGCGATGGAAGAAGGTATTGTGCCTGGTGGTGGAGTGGCTTACATTAGAAGTATTGCTGCCTTAGCCACCTTAAAAGGAGCAAATCAAGACCAACAAACAGGTATCCGTATTATTAAACGGGCATTAGAGCAACCCCTAAGACAAATTGTGCAGAATGCAGGAAAAGAAGGGGCGGCTATTATTAAAACAGTAAAAACAGGTGAAGCAGATTATGGCTATGATGCTCAAACTGGACAATTTTTAAATTTTTTCGAAGCGGGTATTATTGACCCAACTAAGGTAACTAGAATTGCTTTGCAAAACGCTGCATCTATTGCTGGTTTTTTGCTGATTACAGAATGTATTATAGTTGAACAATCGCTGTCTTAAAAATAGGAGAAAAGGGTATGTAGGCAATTTACGTAGCTTAAAATACGCCTTTCTACTGATTTTTTTTGCTTTGAAAAATACCGAATTTTGTCTTTATTTTCGTTCGCAGATTATAAATTAGGGGAGCAAACGCCCGAGGCGCAAAAATTAATGTGTGCCAATTCCGACCAAGGACAGCATATCCATTTAATTATCGACAATCAACCTTATTTGGCAGCTTATGCAACAGATTTTGAAGTTGATGTACCAGACGGAGAGCATATTATTTTAGCCTTTTTGTCTAGGTTCTAAGTTTTTCTATTTCAGTTTTATTACCTTAAGCACCTTGGGGTATGGCGATATTTCCCCAGCTTTGCCTGCTTCTCAATCGGTAGCAATGATTTTAAGTACATCTGGGCCTTTATATCTGACTATCTTAGTTACCCTTTTGGTTTCCAGATTTGAACATTCAGCTATTCACTAAAACCTAAAGACAATAGAGGAGGAATCAACAAATAGTTCGGCCTAAAAAGTAATGCCTAGAGCAATCTAAACCCTGTATAAATCAATATTTAAATTATTTTTTTTAGGACTTGAAAAAATTCAAAATTAATTCAGAATTATCCTGCTATTTGCAGCAAGAAAATGAGGGATAAATTAAATACGCCCTCATTTATTTATTGGAAATCAGCAATTAATAATTGCTGAAATTTAGTCACCTTTATAATTAATGTATTGATTATGGCTACAAAAAAAGAAGGAGGAAAAGCAACCGCAAAAAAAGCTACTGCTAAGGCAAAATCTGCCGCTCCTAAAACAGCAAAGAAAAAAACTGCTGCGGCTAAAAAAACAACACCTAAAAAGTAGGTAAGCAAAATTCTAAATCGTAAAGGCAAGCTAATCCTTATAGTTTGCCTAAGAAAAGCGGTTGCCAGAAACCTTCTAGGCAACTGCTTTTCTGCTCTAAAACAAAAAAGTTACGCTATGAAAAGCATCAAGCTAAATTATTTAGTGGCTTTATTTTTTGCGGTATTTATTATGATTGGCTGCACCAATAATAATGGAAATACCAAAACAGCAGTTGCTGTAAATGAAGATATTGAAGCAACCAAAGAAGAAAATGAAGACGAAGAAGAATATGAGGATGACGACGACGGAGATGATGAATGGGATGATCTTGATACAACGGGAGTTGATTATGATTACATAGATACAGAAGAAATAGAAGCTGATACTACTCGATTTTAAGGCTTAAAACGAATCTAAGACCGACAATTATGGCATTACATTGCTTAACCAAAACTAAATATCTTCACTCGTTTAGCATAAAGCAAGTTGTTTATTATGTAGATAGGTGCATTTAATTATTCACCTATCTGCTTTTTTATCATTTAAGCGGATTTTTTATTTGGGTGCTTTGCGGATTGTTAATACTGCGGAGACAGAAAAACGAATACGCAAGCATCCGAAAAATCCATTTTTAAGATCAAATTTTAAAACATGAAAAAGAATTTTTTAAGTATTTGCCTAGTCCTAGCCATCGTCATTTTTAATGGGCTTACTTTATCTGCACAAGAAGCGGAGGTGTCAACTGTTATTTCGACTAAATTTAACAACATGTATTCTGGAGTAACCGAGATAATATGGGAGCAGGATGGTATGGAATACTTGGCTACTTTCATCAAGGATGGTTTTTCTCTAGATGCTACATTTTTGGAGGATGGTACTTGGCAACAAACCGTTACTAGTTTAGAAATAGAAGACTTGCCTACCGCAGCAAAAGAGTTATTGACAAAAGAATATAAAGTGGAAAGCTATTATTATATTTCTAGAGTGGAGACACCAGCAGCTACACAATTTTCTGTTAACCTCGAAACGGATACTCAATATGTTACTTTAATGTTAAACAAAGAAGGAAAATTAGTTGATAAACAGGTAGAAGACTTATAATCTATTAGCCATTCCACTATCAAAAACCCGGTTTAGTTTAGTCTATAGTTTATGACCATTTAGGTTCTCCAAAACCTACTTTTGTTTTTATAATGTAGAGGTTGGATAGCAGCTGCCAGTTTTGCTGCTATCCGCTTTTTATAAATCTCCTAAAAATGATACATCCACATACTCAATTGCAGTATATAAATGACATCGTAGGATATGGTGTTTTTGCCACTCAACTAATTCCTAAAGGAACAGTAATTTATGTTCAGGATAGTCTGGATTTAGAGATTTTTCCAGATGAATATGAAACGCATAGTGCAGAAATGAAAACGCACATTGAAAAATATTCTTACATCAACGAACGAGGCGTCCGTATAGTTAGTTGGGATTTTGCTAAATACGTCAATCATTGTTGTCATAGCAATACGATGAGTACCGCTTATGGCTTTGATATTGCCCTTCAAGACATACAAAAAGGGGAAGAGTTAACTTGTGACTATGGCATGTTGAATGTAGAAAAAGACATGGAGTTAGTTTGCCAAAAAATAGATTGCAGAAGTATTTTAAAACCTACTGATTTTGAAACTTGTCATCGAGCTTGGGACGAAAAGATTAGAGCGGCGTTACCTTATTACTTAGAGGTAGAACAGCCTTTAGAATCATTGATATTACCTCAAAATTTGGCAGCTTTACAAGAATATTTAGTTAGGGATAAAAGGTATCAATCTATACTTAAATTAAAACGGAATAAAACGATTGTTATTTTGCCAAAAAGGCATGGTGAATTTAGTAAGAATTAAAGATTTATGGACTTGCTCAAATCGAGCAAAAAATTGTGTGGATAGTATTTGATGATTACCCACTTCTACTTTAGGGTCAAATAAAGGGTCGGGGTTTCTATCAAATACTTTAATCAATGGTGTCACTCTCAAAAAAGTTACAAATTCAAAGAATTTTTCTTTTTTGAG
>JAFMDF010000357.1 GCA_017857395.1 Bacteroidota bacterium
TATTTTGATAATATTTTATTTTATTAACTAATTTTGGGCGAACCTAGCGTTATAAGATTAATTGCATTTTCTATTGTTTTTAAAGCATCTTCTATTTTTCTCTGTTTAAAATAAATAATAGCCTTATCACTAATATTATTAGCTAGACCTATTTTATTATGAATTGCCTTGTCAAGAAGTATTGCTTTGTCAATAAAATCAAATGCTTTTTTAAAATCTTCTTTTTTACTATATAATCTTGAAAGATTACTATAATTGATGGCCAAAGCCGCTTCATTTTTTCTGACATATTTTTTATTGATGCTTAAAGATTTTTCAAATTGTTGTAGCGCAATTTCTAATGAATCCATTAAATCGTAACCTAAACCCAGATTATTATAAATATTGGCAATAGTCAAATAATCCCCTTCCCATTTATCTTCTATATCTTGAAAAATGCTTAATATTTCTTTTTGTGTCTCAATAACTTTTGAGTATACTCCTCGTCTTCTATAAAATTCAGAGATATTTTCATATAATTCATATAATTCCCATGGTTCTTCGGAATAAAAACGGCCGTACTTTTCTTTTGCTAAATCAAAATATTTTTCCGCTTTATTAAAGTCTTCCAAATTAGTATACACCCATCCTAAATAATTATATGCTTTGACTAATAATAAAGAGTCCACTTCCTTTCTATTTAAATTTAGATCTAGAGATTTTTGAAAATGAGTTTTTCCTTTTTCCCATTCAGTTAAGTTAAGGTAACTTTGCCCTATATTCCGATAGCCTTTGATAATATCTCTATGATTTACAGGATAAATTGTTTCTCTTATTTTAAGTGCTTTTTGCCAATTAGAAATAGCCAATTCATCTTCTTCTAAACTTAAATAGTAAATAAGTGCTAGCTTATGATAGCTAAGTGCTAATAACGAATCTTGCCCTAAACTATTTATAGATAATTCTATAGCCTCTTTTAATATTTTAACCGCTTGATTAGATTCGTACATATAATCTAAACTTATGGCTAGTTGAAGACTAGCATTTAAATAATTAGCAGAATCCTTCTCTAATAAATATTGTCGAGACAACTCTTTATAAATGACTCCCGCTGCTTCATATTTTTCTTGCTCCATTAAGCTATTAGCTTGCTGCATCATAGCGTTTTGTCCTGATAAGTTATAACTTAAACTAGATAAGAAAATAAGTATTAATAAATCTTTTATGGGCATAACCAAATTTTATGACTTTAAAATATTTACTAATGTATTATTTGTTAATTTAAAATGAGATAAAGACCCACTTTTATTTTTTATTCAGTATAAATTTTTCCATTAATTGGGAATCGATTCGTAAGAAATAAAGACCAGTACTTAGATGATTTACATCTAAAGTCATTTGATTCGTACTTATTTCTTGACGCTTCAAGCGTCTTCCCATTACATCGTACAGCTCTAAATAAAAACCCATTTCTGGTTTTTCAACTTCTATATTTAAACTTGCTTGTGTAGGATTGGGATATATTTTAGCGCTTAATGCAGGAAGTGTAGTTACTTTATTATCCACTAAATTGGTTGCTCGATTGTTAGCCGTTTCCTTATTTAAAGTGTTTGTGTTGCAATCTTCTATAACTGCTAAAAATTGACTACCTGCTTGGGCATGAAAACCAGCATTCAGCGTAACTGATTGTGCTGCCTTAAACATTACATTTTTTCCTCCTTCAATAGAACTGTTGGAAACAATAGTATTATCAGATTGATAAATACTGTCCGATAAATTAAGGTTATTGAGTGCGATATTGCTTTGGCAAGGTGCATTAATACAATCATCCATTAGTTCGATTGTTAGGGATTGCATACATCTGGCAGCATCCGTTACGGTTACTTCATAAGTATCTGCTGATAGATCGCTAATATTTTGGGACGTTTCGCTAGTTGACCATAAAATATCAGTAACCGCGTTATTACCTGTTATATTTAATGCAATAGAACCATCGTTACCCATACATGTTTCATTAGCAATAGTGGAAGAAAGATTGAGCCCACTTGAAGCACAGGCAGCGGCAAGTATCTCCTCCATTTTGGTTTGCGCACAAGCTAGAGCAGCATCGTGGTCTAAAATGCCACCCGTTTTTACCCGATTGCTGAGCGCATTAATTAATTCAGCAGTAGATAAAATACAATCTTTGATTTCGGCTGCTGTTAATATGGGGTATAATCCTTTGATGGATGCTGCTGTCCTAGCTACTGCAGGGGCTGCCATAGAAGTACCTGCTGCATCTGTTTTTCCACCTGCTATACTTGCAGTTTCTACATAGCCATAGGCAGCTATGTCTACATTATTTTGCCCATAACTCGCATAATTAGATAACTTAATTTCATTGCTTGTTTGTTTATAATAATAGGAAGTAACCACTATCATATTGGGGATGTCTAGATTGGCAGGATATTTATTAATCAGGTCATTATTCTTGCTAGTATTCCCTGCTGTGGTGACAATCAATACATCATTATCAGAAGCATATTGTAAGGCTTTTTTAAGGATAGCAGGTTCTTCTGAGGCTTCAAATCCCCAACTTAAATTTAATATATTTGCGCCATTATCTACGGCATAATAAATAGCACAAATTGCATCAAAAACGTTTCCCTTGTTTAATTCGTGAAATTTTAAATTCATTAATTCTAGTTTAACATCCGCTTCAAAACCATTGGTTAATATGCCATTGACTTGCGTACCATGTCCATCCACATCACTAGGAATACCCGTTCCATTGACAAAATCATAGCCAATTTCATCTCCAATTAAACAATTATCTGTATCAGTTGCTTCTGGGTTATACCAAATAGCCGAACTTAATAAATTATGTAAATTGTCAACTCCTGTATCAATAATTGCCACTTTCGCTTTTTTTACCGCATTTCTAGGATGATAGGGAATTGGTGCATATTCTAATTGATCGCCCAAAAGTGTAGAAGGCGTAGCTGTACCAATTGGCTTAAAGACACGGGTATTATCTACAGTAATGGATTCATATCTTTGGGCAAAGATGCCTTCTAAACTACCATCATTCGCCCCATCTTCCCATGCGCCCATAAAAATATTTTCGCCATTAGTGGCAGTTTTGGGTTTATCTTGCTGTGGATCATTATAAAAATTCATTCGAAATTCATCCGCTCCAGAGTTGCGGTCACTATCATCAAAATTGGGTGTAATGGGATTTCCCGTTGCGTCAAATAATTTGGCATAAATACCTTCTGCAAAACCATCTTGCCCAAAACTACTCCAAGCAATTAAAAAAGAATTGTCATTAAAATTAGCAATACTTGGTCTTTTTTGAGCATCTTGGGTATAACTATTCACTTGAAAGGCAGAGTTTACTTTAGTACCTGTATTGTCAAATTGTTGGGCAAAGACTCCATAATCCAATCCTAGACCTTCTTCCTCATAGCTTTCCCAAGCAATCACAAAAGAACCATCATTTCGCAAAATAGCATCTGGGTAATTTTGCTCATTATTCTGCTGTGTATTGGCTTCAATTAATCCACCGATTGGACTGCCAGCAGCATTAAATCGTTGCCCATAAATTCCTTTTTTATCTGCATCATCTCCTGCCCAAACAACTATAAAGTCTCCATTATAATTGGTCGCTATCGAAGGATGTGGCTCTACGCCATTATCTATAGAAGGATCTAATTCGATAACTGTTCCTTGGGCGCTGCCAGTGGCATTAAACCGTCGAGTAAAAACAGAAGCGCCAACATGCCATACGACTACAAAATTTCCATCATTATCCATTGCCACATTTGGATTCGTAGCATTATCATTCGGTTGCACACTTACAGTAAAAGCAGCATTTTTAGGACTTCCTTCATTATCATACAATCTAGCTTTTACCTCATATTTAGCATTAGCATCTGTCTCGTCTTTTTCGTGCCAAACGACTACAAAATCACCATCTGCGTCCATCCCAACCTGTGAACTATATTGAGTTTTAGTACTTGTTCCAATTTGAAATTCTACAGTTATGGGATTACCACTACTTAAATAAACCCGTCCATAATTATGTCCTCTTTGTTCATCTAGCCAAACCATCGCAAAATTTCCCTCCGCATCCATCGCAACATCCGTATTATATTGTTTGCCTGTGGCATAGCTATTCACTTGAAATTCGACTGTTTCAAAGATATAATTATAGTTGGTTGTATCTACGTTACCTCTTCTTTTTGCGTATCGTCTCCTTCCATCTAATTCTACAGGTTTGTCTGTTGACCATAATTGTAATTCTTCGCTCCCGCAGTTACAACTTTTCTTTTTCTCCATCTGCATCATATCGGTAAATGCAATGCTATCTTGGTCTATGACATTTTGCGGGGTATTGGGTTCGTAACTTAAAATGAAGGTATTGGATTCTCTCCTAGAAAGATTTGTAGGATTTTGACTAATTAAGTTTTCATAATCACAGATGTCCCAATTGCTTTTTAGGCTATCTAGTTTATGGGCGGTTAAATGTAAAAGCGCAGAGCCATCAGAATTGACGACTGCGTTATCCTTATCCCAAACTCTTAAAAAGATAGTAGCATTGGTATCATAGTTTTCAAAAACCATGACATAAGGTAAGGTGTCTAAGATTGTGCAGATATTTTGGGCTGGATTATCACAACCTGTATATACCTCAATAACAGGTACTACTGTATTAGAGGTATTGGTTCGAACTAGGAAATTACCTGTTTTGGGTACTTTTATTTTGTACCATGCGTCATTACCAGCATAAGTGTTATTACAATCGTTATAAGGAGAAGGTGTAGAATTAGTCATTTGTTTTAGGTCGGAGATGATACCTACAGAGCTACAGGCCTGGTCGTTGACGGGGAGGGATTCGGCTAGGAAGCATTCGTCGGGGAGGACGGTGTAGCAGTTGGAGAATTTGGAGGTATTTCCGTCTATATCGGTAGCTGTAGAAGTTATTTGGTCATTAGGTTGAATAAAACTTGGCGTTTTTATTGCCCATCTACCATCATAGTTAGTCAAAACTTTCCCAAGGAAGACATTTCCCTGACACGCCGTGGAAACACATGAAAAATCTGCTAGATAAATATCAATTGAGTCTCCTACTTCGGCGATGCCTATTATTGAATCATTGACTGCATTGATAGTAGAAGTTGATTTGTTATTATTTGGTGGCACCAAATCATAATATCCAATTCCAATATTATTACAAATTAGCTTATTTTTGGTTAACGTATTATTTAAGCTGTTTGCAAACAAATATATACCCTCATTTTGACTATATCCAATAGTATTATTTGTAATAAGTACATTGGTAGCTCCTATTGAATAAATCCCATAAACATTCCCTAAATCTTTATTGTCCTCATTAGTACCAATTATATTGTCAATAACTTTTATATTGTTTCCTCTAAGAATTAATGAATTCAAACTTGTTGTAATTCTATTTCCTTTGCCAAAATCGCCTATTTGAACATTATTACAAGTACCTAAAGAGAGCGGATTTCTATCAAAATGCTGAAAGGTTAGCCCGTAAATCCCTACATTATCACTATTACTAATGTATATTCCACCAATTTTTTTGTTCATTCCATCTAATATTATTTTTCCATTTGGCTGGCTACTCCCATCAATAACAAAACCATCATCTGTAACAAAAGGTAAGTAAGAGTCCAAGTAAATTACGTGTGGCCCCTGACCAGGTATATTAAAATGAATCGAATCTAAAGTTTCACTTCCATTTGTACATTCCATCGCATGTCTTAAAGAACCTAAACCTGTATTATTAGTATTCGTTACCTCAATCTTTGTTAGTGCAGAATTAGAGCAGTCAACTGCTACCTCAATATATTTTTGAGCATTAAAAAAGCATCCTTCAGAATCAATTACTTCATAATGAATAAGAGCTCTTCCTACAGAAGTTCCTTTTATACTAGCTGTTCCATCATCAATATTATTAATGCTTAGTCCTCCAAGTAAAAATGCACTATTATCTTTCCTCCATATATGACTCAGAAAATTTTCTGAACCGCCAGCTGGTTGAGCATTAAATATTTGAACTGAATCAAATTGAATGGTATCAACTCCCTCTATTATTGCTGATAAATTATTATTATTACAATTATTTACAATAACACAATCTGCAAAATTTGAAGGAATACCGTTTGTCCCATTTACCATTGCTGTAATTTTCTTTCCGATTTCTAAATTATTATTAAGATTTAGAAGCCAGTCTCCATTATTATCTGCAATTGTTTGGCCTAAAAAAATGCTACCTTGACATGGAGTATAATCACATTCTTCATTTTCACTATAATAAACTTCTATCGTGTCGTTAGGATTACTAGTTCCAGTAATTTGGTTTAAAGTATTAAAGGTCTTGCTAATAATGGGAGATGGGGTAGAAGTTGGATTTACAATATTAGGAGCATATCCATTGCATTTAAATGAATTGTTGATAATCTTAATGTTTGAACCAAAAAATACATATAAAGATTGATTGTTATTATGAATTATATTATTAGCAATTAAAACATTATTGGCATATCGACAATCAATAGTTTGAGAATAATTTCTTTCGATATTGTTACCTAAGGCATCTGTTCCAAAAAAATTATTTTCAATATTTACCGTATTAGAAGCTTGTTCAATTGTTACTCCATGATAATTATTACTAAATATATTCCCCCTGTTCGATTTACCAATTTGGTTATTAACTCCTCCTCTAACATAAATAGCACTGCTATCAAAATTTTTAAAATGTATTCCATAAATACCACAACTTCCTCTTAATTCTAGACCAACACTTGTCAAAGGCACATTTACTCCATCTAAAACAATATCTCCTAAATTAAAATTTGATTGAGTAGTAGCATCAATAATTATTGAGTGGAAACTAGGTAATTCTGTATCTAGTTTTATTTCAAAAGGGCTATTACCTGGTATGTTAAAATGAATTTCACTATCCTCTCCGTCCTCAATACTGGCATTAATTGCTTCTCTCAAACTACAATGTATTTCATCGCAAATTCCATCATCATAATCATTTGTAGTATTAACGAAGTAAGTGAACTCGGAAGTATCAAAGATTAGATGTTCAATTAATACATAAAAAATATTGTTATTTTCATTACATTCATCTATTTTTCCACTCCAGTCAATTTGTATAGTTAAATATGGATGGGTAAGGGTATCCACAGATACAGATGCGCTAAAATCACCTCTAAAAACTGTTCCGTCTGCCTCCAAATTACCCAAAGGAGAAAATCCTAAAATACTACCCCCTGCTGGAATATCACCAGCATTATTAAAAATAGTATCTGACGATAGAAAAGCTTGAAACCCTACATTATCATACTGTGCTTCAGTCGGTCCATCTAGAATTGCAGGTATTATGCCTATATTTTTTATCCCAAAGCTGTAAGTAATCTTATTTGTTGAAAAACTATCGATTTTTAGCTCAGATATAATTAAATCAGAACAATTAAAATCAATGTTATAACTATTGTCACGCGATAATTGGCTATTGTTTATCCAAAAAAGCAACCCAATTAAAAAGCAAAAATATTTCATATCTATTCGTTTTAAAGTCTATTTTCGTCCAACTACAAATTTCTTAACCATCTCCGGATCAATTCGTAAAAAATATATCCCAGCACTTAACTGATGAACAGCGATAGTCGTTTGGTTATTAGAGACTTGCCAAGTATTTAATCGCCGCCCCATTACATCATATAATTCCAAATCAAAGCCCATATCTGACTTTTGCACTTCGATATTTAAAATATCTTGGGTCGGATTAGGATATATTTTTGCACTTATTTTATTCGTTTTTGTAACTGAACTTTTAGTTTTTAATTGATTGATTGGATAGCTAGCTCTTATATTATTACTACAATCTTCAATCAAAGCTAAAAATTGACCACCTGCCTTTGCATGAAACCCAGTCGTTAAAGTGATTGACTGTCCTGCCTTAAAAACCACATTTGAATCAACTTCAATAGTACCATTCGCTACAATGGTATTATTAGATTGATAAGTATTACTATTCATAGACAAATCATTAAACAATAGGTCACTTTGACAAGATACATTATTACAATCATTAGGAATGGTAATAGATAATGTTTGCTCACATCTAGCAGTATCTGTTACCGTTACTGTATAAATCCCAGTGGCTAAATTGCTTAAATGCTGGGTCGTATCTCCCGTTGACCAAAGGAAAGTTGGAGCTGGAACATTACCCGTATAAAATAACTGAATGTTTCCTGCCGCTGCATTACAAGCTCCTGTAAATTCACTACTTAAAGTTAGGTTGCTAGTGGCACAAGCCGTATTAATAACCATTTCCGCTTTAGTTTGGGCACAAGCTAAGGCAGCATCATGGTCTAGAATACCTCCTGTAGCTACTTTATTCGCTAGATTGTCAACCGATTCAACCGTAGATAGGATACAGTCTTTAATTTCCGAAGCTGTCAATATAGGGTAAAGTCCTTTGATAGTAGCAGCCGTTCGAGCAACAGCAGGGGCAGCCAAAGAAGTACCTGCTGCTAAAGCTTTTTGCCCTCCTCTTTTTGCGGTTTCTACATAACCATAAGCTGCTATGTCCACATTATTTTTGCCGTGACTAGCATAATTTGCCAATTTGATTTCACCTGTGGAATTTTTATATTGATAAGCGGTAACGACTATCATATTGGGAATGTCCAAATTGGCTGGGTATTTATTGATGCGGTCATTATTTTTACTAGTGGTTTACGCATGAAGTTCTAAATAGTATTTATTGTAACTTTGCGG